>PLMM01000279.1:0-6579 GCA_003142495.1 Gemmatimonadota bacterium
GCTGGGGCTCGCGCTCGGAGCGCTCTGCATCCTGATTCCGTCCGGCGGTCTCCTGCTCGCACACGATCTCACGCTTGTCACGGGATTGCAGGGGCGACACGGGTGGATCATGCTGGCCGGAGGCGGCGTGCTGCTTTTTCTCCCGCAGTCGCTGTTCGAAGAGTTGACGATGCGCGGCTATCTCTTCGCGGCGCTCCGCGATGGAGTCGGTTCCGTGGGCGCGCTCGTGGCTACGAGCATTGCTTTCGGTCTCCTCCACCTTCATAACAACGGCGCGACGGCGCAGTCCGTGAGCGTCGTGGTGCTCGCAGGCTTCTGGCTCGGCGCGATCCTCGTGATTACGCGCTCGCTCTACGCCGCATGGATGGCGCACTTCGCGTGGAACTGGTCGATGGCGGAGGTGCTGCACTCGGCGGTGAGCGGCATTCACTTTCCGTATTCGTCATATCGCATGGACGGCGCTGGCCCCACGTGGCTGAGCGGTGGCGCGTGGGGTCCCGAGGGCGGCGCCGCCGCGGTCGCGGGTATGGCGGTGGGGGTAGCGGCGCTCGTCGAGTGGCGCCGCCGCGTCGCGCGCATGGAGAACGCGGCATGAGCGAGAAGATCGCCGTCGTCGGGTCGGGGCAGATGGGGAACGGGATAGCGCACGTCTTCGCCGTGGCCGGTTTCGACGTGACGATGATCGACGTTTCCCGCGCCGCACTCGATCGCGCGCGCGCGACCATCGAGAAGAATCTCGCGCGCCAGGTCGAGAAGAAGTTCATCGACGCGCCCGCGCGCGACGCGGCGCTCGCACGCATCGCCACCAACGAGAGCCTGCAGAGCGCCGCCGATGCCACACTGATCGTCGAGGCCGCAACCGAGAAGGCGGAGCTCAAGTTCGCGCTCTTCGCCGATCTCGATCGCATCGCCAACGCTGCCGCGATCCTCGCATCGAATACGAGCTCCATCTCCATCACCGAGCTCGGCGCGCGCACGAAGCGCCCCGCGCAGGTGATCGGGATGCACTTCATGAATCCGGTGCCGGTGATGCAGCTCGTCGAGGTCATTCGCGGGCTCGCGACGTCAGACGAGACCACCGCACGCGTGCTCGAGCTCTCGCGCTCGCTGGGGAAGACCCCCGTCGAGGTTAACGATTACCCAGGATTCGTGTCGAATCGTGTGCTCATGCCCATGATCAATGAGGCGATCTACTGTCTCATGGAGGGCGTCGGCAGCGCCGAGTCGATCGACACGGTGATGAAGCTCGGGATGAACCATCCGATGGGGCCGCTCGCGCTCGCGGATCTCATTGGCCTCGACACGTGCGTGGCGATACTCGAGGTGCTGCAGGATGGCCTCGGTGATCCGAAGTACCGTCCGTGCCCCCTCCTCCGCAAATACGTCGCGGCGGGATGGCTCGGAAGAAAATCAGGACGGGGGTTCTACGAATATTCCTGACGCACGCGCGTGGCACTGCACGTTCAGCACGGGAGTCGCATGTCCTGGGCACTGATTCCACTCACCGAAGAGCAGCGCGAGATTCAGCGCACGGCGCGCGAATTCGCGGCGGCCGAGATCGCGCCGCACTCCGCGGCGTGGGATCGCGACTCGTACTTCGATCGAACCGTCATCACCAAGATGGGTGAG
The DNA here is from genome assembly GCA_003142495.1 of Gemmatimonadota bacterium. Taxonomy (GTDB): domain Bacteria; phylum Gemmatimonadota; class Gemmatimonadetes; order Gemmatimonadales; family Gemmatimonadaceae; genus FEN-1250. The sequence goes on from PLMM01000279.1 coordinate 1,630, forward strand.
CTCGGCTTTCTCGGGATGATGCTCCCCGAGGAATTCGGCGGCCTCGAGCTCCCGACCACGACGTATCTCGTCGCGCTCGAGGAGATCGCCGCCTCCGATGCATCGATCGCCGTTGCGATGAGCGTGCACAACTCGCTTCCCACACAAATGCTGCTCAAGTGGGGAAGCGCCGCGCAGAAGGCGCGCTTCCTTGCGCCGATGGCGCGCGGCGAGCTGCTCGGCGCATTCGCACTCTCCGAGCCCGAGGCGGGATCGGATGCCGCGTCGCTCACCACGCAGGCCGTGCGCGATGGCGACTGCTGGGTGCTCAACGGCACGAAGGCGTGGGTGACGAGCGGCAGCGAGGCCGATGTCATCATCGTGATGGCGCGCACGGATAGCCCAAGCGAGCGTCGTGGTGCGCGCGGCATCAGCGCCTTCGTCGTGACGCCGGGTCTTCCCGGCTTCAAGGTTGGAAAGAAAGAAGACAAGATGGGGCTGCGCGCGTCGCCGACGGTCCAGCTCGAGCTCGCGGATCTGCGCGTGCCGGCGGACAATCTGCTCGGCCGTGAGGGCGCGGGCTTCACGATGGCGATGCAGTCGCTCGACAATGGGCGTCTCGGCATTGCAGCACAGGCAATAGGGATCGCGCGTTGCGCGCTCGAGCATGCAACGCTTTATGCCGGCGAGCGCCGCCAATTCGGCAAGCCGATCAAGGAATTCGAGGCCATCCAGTTCAAGCTCGCGGACATGGCCACGCGAATCGCCGCGGCCCGCGCGTTGCTGTATCAGGCCGCAGCGGCGAAGGATCGCGGCGAGCAGATCACGCAGTACAGCAGCATGAGCAAGCTCTTCGCCAGCGAAACGGCCATGTGGGTGACCACGCAGGCCATTCAGATCTTCGGCGGGTACGGTTATGTAAAGGAATATCCCGTCGAACGGCTGTTTCGGGATGCGAAAGTGACGGAGATCTACGAAGGAACGTCGGAGATTCAACGAATCGTGATTGCGCGGGAGCTGTACTCGCGCAGTCCGTGACGCATCGGAACCTCGTCTACTCAATACACATATGACTGCCACCGCCACGTTCACCAACGCTACGTCCTCGTCTTCGAGCGGCCTGTTCGACCGGCTCGCGCAGATGGGACACGAGCAGCTCGTGCTCTGCAGCGATCCGTCCGCGAGCTACCGCGGCATCATCGCCGTCCACTCCACGACACTCGGCCCTGCGCTCGGCGGCACGCGCTTCTGGAGTTACGCGAGCGACGAAGAGGCGATCATCGACGCGCTGCGCCTCGCGCGCGGGATGACCTACAAGAACGCGGTCGCCGGTTTGAATCTCGGCGGCGGCAAGTCGGTGATCATAGGCGACAATCGCACGACGAATCGCGAGATGATCTTCCGCGCGCACGGCCGCTTCGTCGAGAGTCTCGGCGGACGCTACGTGACCGCGGAGGATGTCGGCACGAGCACGAGCGACATGGATCTCGTGCACATGGAAACGGATTATGTCGCCGGGCTCGCGGGGAAGTCGGGCGATCCGTCGCCCGTCACCGCGCACGGCGTGTTTCGCGCGATCGAAGCGTCGGCGCACTATCGCTGGGGCTCGGACTCGCTCGAGGGAAAGACCGTCGCGATTCAGGGATGCGGGCACGTTGGGATGTATCTCGCGCGCGAGCTCTCGGACGCGGGCGCGAAGCTGATCGTTACCGACATCGATGCGGAGCGCGTGCGCAACGTCGTCGAGGAGCTCGGCGCGAAGGCGGTGGAGCCGGGTGAGATCTACGGCTTGAAGGCCGACATCTTCGCCCCATGCGCACTCGGCGCGATCATCAACGACAACACGATCCCGCAGCTCAAGGTGGAAATCGTCGCGGGCGCCGCGAACAACGTGCTGCTCGAACCGCGGCACGGCGATGCGCTGGAAGAGCGCAACATTCTCTACGCACCGGACTACGTCGCGAATGCGGGCGGCGTCATCAACGTGTATTCGGAGCTCGCCGGCTGGGATTCGCAGCGCGCGATTCGCAAAGCCGACGAGATCTATCACACCATTCTCAGCATCTTCGAGATCGCGAAGAACGATGGCATCCCGACCCACGAGGCAGCCGATCGCCTAGCCGAACGGAGAGTAAAAGCGGTTGGATCGCTCGTGAAAACGTGGCCGCAGTGGCCAAACCGCTGAAATAGCGTGGCGTTCCCGATGCGGACTTCCTAGCTTCCCGAGGGGGTCGGCGGATGATCCGCCGAGCGCCTCATGGACACCTCAACACTCGATACTCCGATGCTCTGGACCGATTGGGAATGCCGGCCGCCCGGCGCAAAGCTCCGTGAAGCCGATCCGGAGATCGCGAAGGTCATCGAAGACGAGATTCTGCGCCAGGGCGAAGGGCTCGAGCTCATCGCCAGCGAGAATTTCGTATCCCCCGCGGTGATGGAGGCGATGGGATCGCCGCTCACCAACAAGTACGCGGAAGGACTTCCGGGGAAGCGCTACTACGGCGGCTGCGAAGTCGTCGATATCGCGGAGAATCTCGCGATCTCGCGCGCGAAGCAGCTCTTCGGCGCCGACCACGCGAACGTGCAGCCGCACTCGGGCGCGCAGGCGAATGCGGCCGTGATGCTCGCCTTTCTCAAGCCGGGCGACAAGATCCTCGGCCTCGATCTCTCGCAGGGCGGCCATCTCACGCATGGATCCCCGGTGAACTTCTCGGGGCTCATCTACAGTGCGTCGCACTACGGCGTGAACGATGATGGGATCATCGACTACGGCCGCATGCAGGAAATCGCGCGGAAGGAGCGCCCGAAGATGATCATCGCGGGCGCGAGCGCGTACGCGCGCATCATCGACTTCGCACCGTTCGCCGAGGTGGCGAAGGAGATTGGCGCGCTGTTCATGGTCGACATGGCGCACTTCGCGGGACTCGTCGCAACCGGCTTCCATCCGTCGCCCGTTCCGCTCGCAGATGTCGTGACGACCACCACGCACAAAACGCTGCGCGGCCCGCGCGGCGGCATGATTCTCTGCAAGGAGCAGCACGCGAAGGCCGTCGACAAGGCGGTGTTCCCGGGCACGCAGGGTGGGCCGCTCATGCACGTGATCGCCGCCAAGGCGGTTTCGTTCCGCGAGGCGCTCCAGCCAGACTTCAAGGTGTACTGCGGGCAGATCATCAAGAACGCTCAGGCCCTCGCAGCGGCCCTCAGCGCTCTCGGATTTCAGATTGTCTCGGGCGGCACCGATAATCACCTCATGCTCGTCGATCTGCGCAACAAGGGTGTGACGGGGAAGGTCGCGGAGAAGGTGCTCGGCGAGGCCGGGATCACGGTGAACAAGAACACGGTGCCGAAGGAGACGCAGTCTCCCTTCGTCACCAGCGGCGTTCGCATCGGCACGCCCGCGGTGACGACGCGTGGCATGAAGGAAGAGGAAATGGGCCGCATCGCCAAGTTCATCGATCGCGCGCTCGCGGCACCGGAAGACGCCGCGTCGCTCGCGAAGATCAAGGCGGAAGTGAAGGACATGGCAAACGCCTTTCCGCTCTACACGGTTGCGGAGGCGGGTGCGGGCAGGTTGTAATCCGCGGTACGCTTTCCCATCTTGTCGCTGACGGGGAGCACGCTGCTCCCCGTACGGGATTTCACGGAGGATCCGCTGTTGCTTCTGGAGCGTTTTCGAGACGGGATCATGGATCGCATTCGCACGAAGGAGACGCGCTTCGAGGAAGACGCGTATCTCTTCGTGCTGAAGGCGCTCGAGTACTCGCAAACGCATCTCACGGAGCGTCGGCACATCACCGGTCGCGAGCTGGCATTCTCGGTTCGCGACCTCGCGCTCCAGATGTACGGCGTGATGGCGCAGGTGGTGCTCGAGCACTGGGGCGTGCGGGCGACGTCCGACATCGGTGACATCGTGTTCGTGCTCGTGGATCTCGGCTACCTCATCAGTCAACCCACGGACAATCGCGCCGACTTCATTGGCGTGTACAACTTCGATCGCGCCTTCGAGCACGAATATCCGTGGAACGCCGCGGCGCTCGTTTGAGCGCCGAGTGCTCGGTCACTCGCCCGCAGCAATGAGCCAGACTTTCGAGCGCACAGTCAGTCGCGGCGGCCCATCAGGCCGCCGTCTTTCGTTTGGGCGCTCTCCGTGGCGAGCGGCATGACGCTCGCGCGCGTGACGTCGGCGGCCGAGGCCGCGGCCCTGGATGCGCGCGTGATCGCGGCGGGGACGCCGGCGCGAACGCTCATGCAGCGCGCGGGCGAGGCGGCGGCGGCGGCGATTCGGCGCGCGTACCCCGACGTCGTTGGCGCGACGGTGAACGTGTACGTCGGCCCGGGAAACAATGGCGGCGACGGCTGGGTCGTCGCGCGCGCGCTGTCGGGAATTGGCGCGCGCGTGTTCGTGCGCGACGTGGGCGAGTCGCGCAGCGATGAGTCGAGGGCCGAGCGCGAGCGCGCGCAGCGCACCGTGACGCGCGGCGAGTCCGCCGATGCGCAGCTCATCGTCGACGCGTTGCTTGGCGTCGGCGCGAAGGGCGAGCCGCGCGGCGACATCGCGGCGTGCGTCGCGCGAATAGCGGCCGCGCGCGCGCGGGGAACAGTCGTCGTGTCGCTTGATGTGCCGAGCGGCGTGGATGCGGACACGGGCGCATCGGCGGGCGCGGTGCGTGCGGATCTCACGCTCACCTTCGGAACGCTCAAGCGCGGGCTCGCGATCGCGCGCGGGAGCGCGGGCCGGATCGTGGTACTCGATATCGGCCTCGGCAAGGCCGGCGCGGACGACACGCTTTCGCAACTCGTCGACTCGCACTGGGTGCGCGCGCACGTGCCGCCGATTCTCGCCGATGCGCACAAGGGGACGCGCGGGAAGCTCATCATCATCGGCGGCCAGGTGGGGATGGCGGGCGCGCCGATGCTTGCGGCGCGCGCGGCCATTCGGAGCGGAATAGGCATGGTGCGCCTCGTCGTCGC
>PLMM01000279.1:6590-6909 GCA_003142495.1 Gemmatimonadota bacterium
GCCGGCGCATGCGTGGCCGGAGAGCGCCGCCGATGTCGAGAGCACGATCACGGGATGGGCCGACGCCGTGGTGATCGGCCCGGGGCTCGGCGCATCGTATGGGAGTCGTGCGTTGGTCGATCGCGTGCTGCGCGACTTTCGCGGGCCGGTGGTGCTCGATGCCGACGCGCTGAATGTGTTCGCCGGCGAGCCCGAGGCGCTCGGTGAGTTGATTGGCGATCGCGCAGCGCTGCTCACGCCGCACCCCGCAGAATTCGCGCGCCTGCTCGGCGTGCACATCAACGACGTGCTCGCGCGCCGCTTCGACATCGGAGTGGAG
>PLMM01000280.1 GCA_003142495.1 Gemmatimonadota bacterium
CCGACCTGTTGGGCGCCGTCGTCCTGATCTTCATGACGCTCGCCTTCTATCGATTGTTCGCAGGCGTAAACCGGAACCTCGCCGTGCTTGTGGTGATCTTCGGCGGCGTGATGCCGGCGCTGATCTACTTCGTCGGCGTGGTGAGCGACTTCGGCACGTTGATCATGGTGCGCGGCGCCGACTTCCTGTTGGTATTCGACAAACCGCAGCGCGATGCGCTGGCTGAGCTCTTTCTCAAGCTGCGCGACGGGCAGAACACAGCCGCCGAGATGTTGTGGGGAGTGTGGCTTTTCCCGCTTGGCGCGCTCGTGTACAGATCGCGCTTCATGCCGCGCTTCCTTGGAGTGTGGCTGGCGCTCGGCGGCGTCGCCTACGTCGCGCTGAGCCTCACCGGCGTGTTGTGGCCTGCGTATCAGAGCACGGTGTTCACGTACTCGCAGCCGGCAACATTCGGCGAGATCGCGCTCGTGCTGTGGTTGGTGATCAGGGGGGCAGCGCCGATATCGCCGGAAGAGAGAGCCTAGCCAGGCAGTATTCCGGCGCGGTGCGGCTGGTTCGGCGGAAGGTCGAGCAAGAGCGACACCGTGGCGACGAGATAGTCGCCGTCCCACGCGCCGAGCACGATCTGCCGTTCGCGACGACGTCCGTCAGCATCGTACCGAGCGCCTCGCTGATGTTCGGCGAGGCGCTCAGGGTTTTGATCTCGATCTCGGCCATGTCGCCGGGCGAATCAGGCTCGGCGGATCGTGCGGACCCGCGCGTCGGACGCGTCGTCGAGGCGGAGTGGCGGGCGCCCGGACTCCTCGTGGTGCGTGCTCGCTTCGGTGCCGCGGCGGTGATACGGAACGAGATCTTCGCCGAGCACGACGAGGGTGCGCGTGACCACCGTGCTGGCGAGGGGCTCGGGAATTCCCATCACGCGCACGTACGTCTCGATCGCGCGATCGAAGGGAAGGTCCTCCGCGAGGTTATCTACGAACATGAGCGCGTTCTCGACGTGGGCCTGCACGATCGACTCCTCCGCGCGGGCCTGCGCGAGGCGCAATCGCTTGTCGGCGGACGGATTGAGCTTTCTGGAAAATATTCGTTCAGGGAACAGCTGACCCAACATGCTGTGCTCCAATTCTAAAGTTCGTGCGCTTCGGTGGAGAGCGAATTCCGGTACTCAATGGGCATGGTGCGTACCACCAAGTCTTACCCCACCTATTAAACGACGGAGACCCTCCTCCCGGCACCAATTGTATCATTCAATGCCTGCACGGTCCATACGGCACTTCGGGCACTGGAGTGTCACCCGGCATGTAAACGCTGCTGTGCAACTTTTTGTTCGATCCGGCAGAACGACCGCATAACTCTATCGATACAAGGTGCTGTGAAGGCTCTACGCTTTGATCGCTTCGGCAGCCTGGACGCGCTGCAACTCGTTGACGTGGACACGCCCGTTCCCGGCGAGAGCGAGGCGCTCGTGCGCGTGCGTGCCGCCGGCCTGAATCCGAGCGACGTGAAAAATGTGCTCGGACGCTTTCACGACACGACGCTGCCGCGTACGCCCGGGCGCGATTTCGCCGGCGTCGTAGAGAGCGGACCGGAGGAGTGGATTGGGCGCGAGGTGTGGGGCACGGGATCGGAGCTCGGCTTCTCGCACGACGGCACGCATGCGGAGTACGTGCTGATTCCCGTGAGCGGGCTGACGCTCAAGCCCGTGTCGCTGTCGTTCGCGCTCGCCGCGAGCTGTGGCGTGCCGTACACCACCGCGTGGAACGCGCTGCGCCGCGGGGGACTCGTGGTCGAGGATCGGCGGCTCGTGGTGATCGGCGTCGGCGCCGTGGGGAGCGCCGCGATCGCGCTCGCGCGCATCCTCGGCACCACGAAGATCGTCGCCGCGGTGCGCGAAGCCGATCTCTCGCCCGAGCTGCGCCGCTCGGGGCCGCCGCTCGTGCTGTTGAGCGACGCGAAAAAATTCGCCGCGGATGTGCGCGAGCACTTCGCGGGCGGCGCCGACCTCATCTTCGACACGACGGGATACTGGGTGGACGCGTCGGTGGGAGCGATCGCGGAGTTCGGGCGGATAGCAACGATCGCTGCACCGAAGGACGGACACGTGCACTTTCCGCTGCTCGATCTCTATCGGATAGGCGGCGTGCTCGTGGGGGTGAACTCGCTTCTGTACGACGTGGAGGCGTGCGCCGAGATGCTCGAGCCGATAGGGAAGGCGTTCGACTTGGGCGAGATGCCGCCGCCGGCTGCCGTGCGCGAGATCCATTTGGAGGACGGGCCGGCGGCGTATCGTGCGATCGACGCGGGGAGCTCGGAGAAGGTCGTGTTCGTGATGCCCTGAGGCTCGAGGGGCCGCTACGAAATCGCGGCGCGCTGCACGGCGCGGAGGTCGGCCAGGCTCACCGCGAGGATCGCCACCCAGAGGAGCGCCGACGTCACGCACCAGATGCAGATGGCGTGAATTACAAATAGCTCGAGATAGGTGAGCCACCCGGAGAAGAGCACGCTCCACCCCGAGATCGCGACGAGCGCGCGCGCGATCGGGACGCTCGCTTGGCGCGACTCGGTGCTACCAACCATCGCGATCGCGAGCAGCGCGATGCAGGCCGCGAGTCCCCACGTCGCGATCGGGATGCCGAAGAGCATCGACCACTTGCTCGTGTTCACCGTCTCGCACGAGCCGATCGAGCAGCTCAGCACACCGATCACGCCGACCTTGTACAGCGTGAGATAGAGCGCTATTCCAACACCAACCAGTGCGAGCAAGACGAGCAGCTGCCGCCTGCTCACTTCGTGGTGCTCTTCTTTGCTGCGGTGGTATCCGGCTTTGCGGGAGCGGCGGCGGGCGCTGCGGCCGGTGCTTCCTTCGTTGCGCTGTCGACGTATGCCTTGAACACGTCGTAGCTCATCGCGCCCGGGATCATTCGCGTGCCGATCACGAACGTCGGCGTCGACTGCACCTTGCGTCGCGCGCCCTCCGCCTGATTCGCGAGAATGCGCGGCTGGTGCGTCTGCTCGTCGAAGCACTTCTCCCACGTGTCGGCGTTCATGCCGAGCGCCTTCACGTAGCCCTGGAAGATCTTCTTCGGATTGTCCGTGGCCTCGCCGTTCCACTCGGGCTGATTGCGGAAGAGCTCATCGTGCATCTCCCAGAACTTCCCCTGGTCCGCAGCGCACGCGGCGGCGTTCGAGGCCGCCATCGTGTTCTTGTGCATCGGCAGCGGATAGTCGAAGAAGCGATAGCTCGCCAGGCCGCTGTTCACGATGCGTGTGCGCACGTCCGGCTCCGTGATCACGGAGAAGTTTCCGCACGCCGGGCACTCGAAGTCCGCGAACTCCATGATCTGCACCGGAGCGTTCGGGTTGCCCATGAGATAGCCCTCGGCCGTGGCGGCCGTGATCGGCGCGACGGTGACGTTGGCTCGCTGATGCGGCGCGCGCGCTGCGCGCACGATGAGGATCGCGCCAGCCACGACGACGAGTGCGACTACGACGTAGAAGCGCTGCGACGAGTTGCCGCGCTGCTTGCTCACCACGCGGGGTCGTCGTCCTCGTCCGCCGTCCATTCCTTTGTCTGCCATTGGCTCTCGCTTCTGATTTGGGCGTCACCCACGATTCGCCGGTTTTCGGCGATGTCGGGGGTGTCGTATGTTGCGCGCACTTCGTAGTGAAACAGCTCGCTTCGGATGTCGCCGATGCGCTTGGTCAGCTCGCCGGCGTAGCGCAGCAGCTCGCCGCGCCCATCAAGCTCGCCGATGCGCGCGGCCAACTCGCGCAACAGAGCCTCGAGCTTGCGCGCTCGTTTGTCGTCGTACGTTTCTTCGGATTCCGACATGCTGCTGCCTCGTATGGAGCACGACCCGCACACTCGGCCGTTCCTTGGCGTCGCTCTGGAATTCCCGAAAGCTACCGGGAGTCCGATGTTGCGCAAGCAACTTGCGGATGCTGTACTTTTCTCTTTCCCCGACCCCTTCGGAGCAACACATCCAAGCCGACATCCTCCGAATTCCGGCCGGCGGCGGAGCCCTGCACGTCGAGCGATTCGGACACGGGGGACAGCCCGTGCTGCTCATCCACGGCTTCCCGACGTCGAGCTTTCTCTGGCGAGCGATCGCGCCGCGTCTCGCGGAATCGGGGCACACCGCGCTCGCGATCGATCTTCTCGGCTACGGCGAGTCCGATCGACCGCTCGACGGCGATTACTCGATCGCGGCGCAGGCGGAGCACATCGACCGCGTGCTGACGGCGCTCAGGATTCCCCGCGCGGTGGTCGTGGGGATCGACGCGGGGGGCGGGGTCGCGCAGCGGCTTGCGGTGACGAGGCCGACGCGTGTGAGCGCGCTGATGCTGATCAATAGCGTCGGCTTCGACGAGTGCCCGGCGCGCGACGTGAAGGTGGTGCAGCGCGAGACAGCGCGCTTCGCCTTTCGGCTGACGCAGGGAATGCTCGGGGCCGCGCAGCTGCTCAGGCGCGTGCTCGAGGGGAGCGTGGCGGACCGGGAGCGCATGCCTGCGCGCCTCGTGGCGCGTTATCTGGCGCCATATGTGGGCACCGAAGGGGTTACGCACCTCCTGGAAGTGGCGCGGGCACTGAGGGCGGAGGACGTTGCCGACCTCGCGCTAAAGACTATCGCGGTTCCGACGACAATAGTCTGGGGGGAGGCTGATCAGTGGCTCGACAGCGGCATGGGCGAGAGGCTCCAGCGAGCGATCCCCGGGAGCGTGCTCGTCAAGTTGCCAGGCGTCGCGCGACTCGTCCCCGAGGAGTCACCAGAAACGCTCACGCAATTGATCGATGAGCTCGTTCGACGCGCCATTTGAGCGCACCTGGAACGCCGGGGTACTCCATGCGCGTTATACTCTAATAATCGCTCGGTTTTGCTGGAATGGCAGAGCGAAAACGCTTATATTTGCAGGACTTCCACACCCAACAGGATGCATGGCCAACAACATTAGAACCCGACGCAAAGAAGTGAGCGTTCCAACGCCGTTCGAGCAAGCACGAGATGAGATGTTCCAGCAGGTGATTCGTTGTGGAGTTCCGCAGTCGACGCCTGAGCACCAGGAAGAGTGGTTCACCGAAACGATGGCGTACCTTGGGGATCGCTATCACGAGCTGTCGAAGGAGGAGCTGACCGAGCTCCGTACGCTGGGCCTTCGTTTCTCGCAGCCGCCGAAGTCGCGAATCGAGAGCGAGCCAGCAATCGCCGCGACCGCAGCCTGATCTCCGAACTGCCTGCACTTTGACCCACCGCCCCCGCGCTTCGGCGTGGGGGTTCGTTCATCCGGGAGCTTCTACGGCGCGCGACGGAGTCCCGCGCCTATGCGCACGCCGCCGCCGAAGCCCGCCTCGATGAACGGGATCGCATGTTTCCATCTCGGCGCGTTCACGCCGGCGACGACGATCGCCACGGCGCGCCAATCGGGCCCACGATCATAGCGCGCGCCAATGCCGCCGCCGGCGTACGGCGACCAGCGCATCCGGTGCTGCGGATCGATGAGGAAGTGCACGATCGCATCGGCGCGAGCACTGATGTCGCTCCCGGAGCCGCTCGCGAACGACGGCCCGGCGCCGGCGGCGATCTCGAGATGCATCGCGGGCGAGATCGCGATGTCGGCGCCGAGTGCGCCCTGGAGCGCGCTGCGATGCGCGACGATCGCGTCAAGGCGCGCCTCGGGCTCGATGCGAGGGGACTGGGCTTGCGCTCGTGCCACTGTCGCGACGGCGAGCATCGCGATTGCGATTGCTGCCGCAGTGCACCCTGTACCGCGCTTCACGCCTTGGCGCGCTGGCGCTGGAGCAGCAGCGTGTAGTCCACGATCGCCCACACCGACGCCGCGCCGACCAGCCACACGAGCGGGTGCAGCAGCGCTGAGTGCAGCACCAAGGCGAGCACGGTGGCGAGCTGCAGCACCGTCACCACCTTCCCCGACAGTCGCGCCTTGAAGTTCTTCGGGTCGAGATCCCTCATCAGGTACGCGACGAGGAAGCCGATCGCCGTCGCGAAGTCGCGTAGCAATATCACGAAGTAGTCGCGCGTCGAGAGCTCGCCCGCTATCAGAAAGGCGGAGATCGCGACGAGCACGAAGGTTTTGTCGGCGATCGGGTCGAGGAGGGCGCCGAGTCGCGTGGTCTGTTGCCGGCGGGCAAGCCAGCCGTCGAGTACATCGGTGATCGACGCGGCCCCGATGAGCGCGACGCGCACCGGCGTCGCATCCGTCGCCAGAAATGCCGCGGCGAGTGGGAAGCGGGAGGCCGAGAGCAGATTCGGGATGGTGAGCATCGATGAGCGGCGCACGCTCCAATTTAAGCAAGCGCCGGGAAGTGGTGAGCGAAACACAACACGCTCTCGCGCGGACGCTGGGGTAGAGCGACCGCGGCCGCTGCCAACGAGCTCCACCTGCCGCTCGCGCTCTCGCGGGTGCATGTTATCGCGCGATGACCACTCTCCAATCCCGCCTCGAGCCCGCACTCGCCGGCCGCTACTCGCTGGGTCGCGAGCTGGGCGAGGGCGGGATGGCGGTCGTCTTTCTCGCCCACGATCTCCGGCACGACCGAGAGGTCGCGCTCAAGGTACTCCGGCCCGAAGTCTCCGCCGAGATTGGCGCCGAGCGCTTTCTTCTCGAAATCAAACTGGCCGCGGGCCTCACCCATCCGCACATCCTGCCCGTGTTCGACTCGGGCGATGCGGACGGTCTCCATTTTTACGTGATGCCGAGCATGGAAGGACGTTCGCTTCGCGAACGGCTCGACAGAGAGCGGCAACTGTCGCTCGCCGAGTCGCTTCGAATTGCGCGTGAGGTTGCCTCGGCGCTCGACTACGCGCATCGCCACAATGTGGTGCACCGGGACATCAAACCGGAAAACATTCTGCTCCACGATGGCGCGGCAATGGTCGCCGATTTCGGTATCGGTAAGGTGCTCGCCGTGGGAGGTCGTTCGCTCACTCAAACCGGACTCGCGGTCGGCACTCCGGCGTACATGAGTCCCGAGCAGTCAGCCGGCGAGTTGTCAACGGATGGTCGCAGCGATCTGTATTCCCTCGGGTGCGTGCTCTATGAGATGCTGACCGGGGAACCCCCATTCACCGGCGTGTCGGCGCAGGCGATCATCGCCAAGCGCTTCGTGTCGCCGATCCCGAAGGTGCGCACCACGCGGGATGTCCCGGAGGCGGTGGACGCGGCCGTCTCGCGAGCGCTCGCGCGTACGCCGGTAGACCGGTACCCGACCGCCGCCGACTTCGCCGAGGCGCTGCGTGGGATCAGCACGCCCGGCGGCACGGGAGCACAGCGGACAGGGAGCGATGCGCACCGCACCGCACCAAAAGCGATTGCAGTGCTCCCGTTCACGAACATGAGTGCCGACCCGGAGAACGAATATTTCGCCGATGGCATGACCGAAGAACTGACCACCGAGCTGTCCCAGGTCAGTTCGTTGCGAGTGGTCTCGCGCACCTCGGCGATGCGCTATAAGGGAACGCAGAAGTCGGTGCCGGAGATTGCACGAGAGCTGAATGTCGATGCCGTGGTTGAAGGTTCGGTCGAACGCGAAGGGGATCGCGTCCGTATCACCGCGCAACTGGTTCAAGGCGCCAACGATACGCACCTCTGGGCCAAGGGCTACGAACGCGATTTCCGGGACTCCCTCCGCCTTCAGGACGAAGTCGCGCAGGCTATCGTCGATGAGATCCAGTTGAAACTCACCCCGCAGGAACACGCCCGCTTTGCCCGAAACGACGTCATTGATCCCGCAGCCCACGAAGACTATCTCCGCGGCCTTTTCCACCTGAATCTGCATAATGGTCCTGACGAACGAAAAGCCATAGAGTTTTTCCAGGCCGCCATCAAGAAGGACCCGGCTTATGCCGCGGCCTACGCTGCCCTGGCGGATCCCTATCGGGCACTCATATTCAACAGCAACGCCGCTCCCGGGGACGTTCTTCCTCAATCCAAGGCTGCTGCCAAGCGCGCCATCGAGATTGACAGCCAGCTTGCCGAAGCCCATACCTCGCTGGCCACCAACTTGGCAGATTATGACTGGGATTGGGCGGGGGGCGAGAGGGAATTTCAAACCGCGCTCCGTCTAAATCCAAACTCCTCCATTACGCACTTGTCCTATGCGCATTTCCTCCGTCAAGAGGGCAAGATCGAGGAAGCGATTCGCGAAGCGCGGCGAGGAGTCGCACTCGACCCCGTGTCCCCACAAGGCACCTTCCTTTTGGGGCAGAGCCTTTACAAGGCGCGGCGCTACGACGAAGCTATCTCCCAACTGCGCAAAGCCCTGGATCTCGAGCCGCGCTTCTGGCCCGCGCATCTTTACCTGGGCAAGACGCTCGCCGAGCAAGGTCAGTATCAGGAGGCGGTCGAAGAATTGAGAAAAGCGGGAGACTTCACGGCAGAACCCTACGCAACCATCGGCTACGTTTACGGGCGAATGGGCCGTGCCGCAGACGCCAGCAAGGTGANNCCACCGACTTCGCGAAAGTCTACCTTGGTCTCGGCGACAAGGAGCAAGCCTTCGCGTGGCTCGAAAAGGGCTATCAGCAACACGATTTCTGGCTCACCTTCCTCAAAGGCGATCCCATGTTCGATTCCCTGCGCTCTGATCCTCGCTTTCAGAACCTGGTCCGCCGGATCGGACTGCCTCAGTAAACTGCGGTTCGTCAAATGCTCATTATCGAAAATCCAGAGCTTATGACCCGCAAACAAGTCGGGTTGGCGGTGGAGTTCTCATACCCAGCCGACTGCATGTTGGAAATCGATCTTGTAACCAATAACGGGCCCGGTCAGCGAGTGGCTAACTCCTTCATAGTCGCGTATGCGGAAAGTGCTGTCGCCCGCCACCAACGGCGTTGTGGGCGAGCCGTCGGCAATCCGGAGTTGACCGTGTTGCCAAGCTCAGTTGTTGCAAAATCGCCATAGCACTCATTGAGGGTCAATGAGTGTAATGGCCTGAT
>PLMM01000161.1:0-2379 GCA_003142495.1 Gemmatimonadota bacterium
ATCTGGCGCGCCTACAAGCGCGGCGCGGCGTTCGCGAATCCGTGCTTCACGCAGATCCATCCCACGTGCATCCCGAAAAGCGGCGAGTATCAGTCGAAGCTCACGCTCATGTCGGAGTCGCTGCGCAACGATGGGCGCGTGTGGGTGCCGCTGGCCAATCCCGACAAGCGCAGGCCGGACACGATCCCCGAGGCGGAGCGCGACTACTACCTCGAGCGGATGTATCCGAGCTACGGTAATCTCGCGCCGCGCGACATCGCGTCGCGCGCGGCAAAGCGCGTGTGCGACGAGGGGCGCGGCGTCGGCCTCACGGGGCTCGGCGTCTATCTCGACTTCGCAGCCGCCATCGCGCGCGTGGGCGAGGACGCGATTCGCGAGCGCTACGGCAATCTCTTCGAGATGTACCAGCGTATCACGGACGAGAATCCGTACAAGGTTCCGATGCGGATCTATCCCGCCGCGCACTACACGATGGGCGGGCTCTGGGTGGACTACAATCTCATGAGCACGATTCCCGGGCTGCACGTGATCGGCGAGGCGAACTTCTCCGACCACGGCGCGAACCGCCTCGGCGCGAGCGCGCTGATGCAGGGGCTCGCGGACGGCTACTTCATCATCTCGAACACGATCGCCGAGTATCTCGCGTCGAAGAAGCTGGCGGTGGTGGACACGACGCATGCGGCGTTCGAGGAAGCCGAGCAGCGCGTGAGCGACATGACGAAGAAGTTTCTCTCGATCAAGGGCTCGCGCACGGTCGACTCGTTCCATCGGGAGCTCGGCGCGCTCATGTGGGAGTACTGCGGCATGGCGCGCAATGAGGCGGGGCTCCGCACGGCGCTCGAGAAGATTCCGAAGCTGCGCGAGGAGTTCTGGCGCGATGTGAACGTGCCGGGGAGCGCGGACACGCTGAATCAGGCGCTCGAGAAGGCGGGGCGCGTGGCGGATTTCTTCGAGCTCGCGGAGCTCATGTGCCGCGACGCGCTCGAGCGGAAGGAATCGTGCGGCGGGCACTTTCGCGAGGAGTATCAGACTCCGGATGGCGAGGCGCTCCGCGACGACGAGCACTTCGCGTACGTGGCGGCGTGGGAGTACGCGGGCGACAAGAGCGCGCCGGTGCTGAACAAGGAGCCGCTCGACTTCGAATACGTGCACCTCGCGCAGCGGAGCTACAAATGAACGTCACGTTGCGCGTCTGGCGGCAGGCGGGGCCGGCTGCACCCGGCAAGATGGTCGAGTACAAGGCCAACGACATCAGCCCCGAGGCGTCGTTTCTCGAGATGATCGACGTCGTGAACGAACAGCTCACGCTGCGCGGCGAGGAGCCGATTGCGTTCGATCACGATTGTCGCGAAGGGATCTGCGGCAGCTGCAGCATGATGATCGATGGCAGGGCGCACGGACCGAATCAGGGGACGGCGACGTGCCAGCTGCACATGCGCAGCTTCAATGATGGCGCGACGATCTTCGTCGAGCCGTGGCGCGTGCGCGCGTTTCCGGTGGTGAAGGACCTCTGCGTGGATCGCGGGGCCCTCGACCGGATCATCGCTGCGGGCGGCTTCATCACCGCGGCGACGGGCGGCGCGCAGGACGCGAACAACATGCTCATCCCGAAGGTCGCGTCGGATCTCGCGATGGACTCGGCCGCGTGCATCGGTTGCGGCGCGTGCGCGGCGGCGTGCATCAACGGTTCGGCGTCGCTATTCACGGCGGCGAAGATCACGCACTTGGCGCAGCTGCCGCAGGGACAGCCGGAGCGCTACCGGCGCGTGGTAGCGATGGTCGCGCAGCACGACGCGGAGGGCTTCGGCGGCTGCACGCTGCACGGCGAGTGTCAGCTCGCGTGTCCAAAGGAGATCAGCATTGATACGATCGCGCGCATGAGTCGAGACTTCATGGTCGCCGCGGCGATGTCGCGCGAAGAGAAGGTGGGCGGCGGAACGGGATGATCGCGTCGCGAGCGGCGAGATGCAAAACGGGTGCGGCGAGAGTTGATCGCCGCACCCGATTCTTTTGCCCGCAATGCTGATCTAGTGCGCCCGATTCAGATAGTCGCTCGCGCGCAGCGGCTTCTTCCGGAGGAAGTTGAGCGTCGGATTCCGCAGGGGTGCGTCAGGACCGACGATCCGCACAGTNNGATCCCACGGCGACCGTGTACTGGCCGGGGAAGTTGCGGAACTGGCAAAGCGAGATCGACGCCGAGCGTGGCGACGCGCTTGCACCACCACCAGCCGGTGCCATACGGCCTCACGAATCGGGGAGGCTGCCGGAGCAACGCACGGCAGCGCAGCGCACGATGATGTACGCTACTCGGCAGACTCTCTCCCCGCCGCGGTCATATTAATTGTCCCTCATGTTCGCGGCTTCTTGCGGCACCGCGCC
>PLMM01000161.1:2473-2668 GCA_003142495.1 Gemmatimonadota bacterium
CAGCGCGCGTAGGTCGACTTGCCGACCGTGATCGTGATGACGTTGCGCGGAATCCGGAAGTATTCGACGGAGCGGCCGAGCGCGAAGCTGTTGGGCGGGACGATGCAAACGTCGCCTTCCCATTCGACGAACGACTTCGGGTCGAAGTGCTTCGGGTCCACCATCGAGTTGAGCACGTTGGTGAAGATCTTGAAC
>PLMM01000009.1 GCA_003142495.1 Gemmatimonadota bacterium
TAGCTCAGCTGGTTAGAGCACGGCACTCATAATGCCGGGGTCGCGGGTTCGAGTCCCGCCCCTGCTATCTGTAAATAAGCCAACCACTTTCGAGTGGTTGGCTTATGTCCTTTTGAGGATGCCGGTCCACACTCCCAGCGTGGTACCTTGCGGTGTCGCGGATGCGCTTTGACTCGTCCCAGTAGAGCGGAACGTCGCACGCGTACCGCACTCCTCGTATGCCATTGCATGAGTGATCCAATAGTCACCACGCCCGCCAGACGTCATGTTCTTCGCACCGCTGTGAAGATCGTGCTCCTGGCTGCGGCCGGATACGCGCTCTGGAGGTGGGTCGACTGGGCGCGCGTCGGCGCCTCACTCCTCGGCATGTCGACGGTGGGGGTGTTGCTCGCCCTCGCCCTCGCGTCCGCCGACCGCGTGCTCATGGCGTTCAAGTGGCGCCACCTGGTCCGAGCCGGGGGAGGCGCGATGCGTCTGCGCGATGCCGTGAGCATCTATTATCAGACGTCCTTCGCCGACCACGTGCTGCCCAATTTGGTCACGTCCGAGGCGTTGCGAGTGTATCTCGGGCGCAGGCTCGGCATTCCCGCGCCCCTGCTTCTGGGCTCAATGGCGATCGAGCGGATGATGGGGGCGCTCGCCGCGATCGTGCTCGCAGGAATCGGACTGCTGGTGGTCGCGGCACAACTCGAGCCGCAGATGCGCGGAGCATTCACCGAGATCATCGTGGTCGCGACGATCCTCGGCGCGCTCGCGATGCTCGCCGCGTGGTTGACGCCCCTGCATCGACTCGCTGGCCGCGCGATCCGCAAGTGGGTTCCTCCGAAGCTGTTTTCGCTTCTCGGGAAATTGTCGAACACGCTCGTTGCCTACCGCGCACAGCCCGCTGCGCTCGTGTTGAACCTGTTGATGGCTGTGGGCGAAAATCTTCTCATGATACTGAACTTCTATGTGATCGGCCGCGCTCTCGGCGTGCAGCTTCCGCCCGTTCCATTTTTTGCCGTGATCGCGGTGGCGTCGCTCGTGCGTCGCGTCGCCATGTACATCGAGGGGCGCGGGTTGGGCGAAGGTTCGGCAATCGTGATGTTCACTTTTCTCGGCGTGCAGAAGGACGCCGCGGTGGCACTCACGTTCGCACACTATGCGTTGTGGCTCGCTGCCTCACTTCCCGGTGCGTATCTGCTCTTTCGAAGTGGAGTCAGCGTTCGGGACGCTGCCCGCGCGTCGGCACCGTCTTAGACCCAGCCATTGGCTTCCTCGCGAGCACGACGAATCGTCCGCTGTCGCGCGCCGCCTTCTGCGCCGAGGCGATAGCGACTCCGATCGCGAGCAACAACGGGTTCTTGGGTGAGATCAGTCGGCTCGTGGACGAAATCCCATGGCGCTCCGAGATCCAATATCGAAGGCTCATGATCCAGTGCGTGGGCACGAGGCTGAACCGCACATGCACGACCTCCAGACCGGCGGACTCTACATAGGCCGTGAGCGTCTCCGGCGAGAAGAGCGTGAGGTGCCGAGGAAAATCGAAGCCATACCATAGTGCGCGGAACAGGCGCGCATCGGAGCTCGCGACGTTATCCGTGCGAAGAGAGAGCAACCCGCCAGGGCGCAGCAACGACGCAGCGAGCTCGATATCCCCCTTTGGGTCTGGTACGTGCTNNGGCGTCGAAGGTCCTTCCTTCAAGTGGCGCATGGGCGAGCGTCCCCGTGTGCACTTCGAGATTGTGCCGGGTGCGCGCGATCGTCGCCGCGTGCTCGCTGAGCTCCACGCCCGTGACGCGAAAGCCCGCCTCGCGCAGCGGGACCATGAGATCTCCGGCGGCGCACCCCACCTCCAGCAACTCGGCGCCCGCCGGGAGGGAGCGACGGAGCCCGCGTGCTTCGCGTTGCCGCAGCCAGCGCGTCAGCTCGCCGAACAGGCCTCGCTGCACGTACGGCGCGTAATCCTCTGGATAGTACGCGCCCAACGCATCGGCGGTAGGACGGGGATTGAGATACACCAGGTTGCACTCTCGACACTTCACCAACCGGAATTCGCCGGGCAAGTTGTGCCGCCTGTCTCGCCCATCTGTGAGTAGGACATCGAAATTATCAGCGCGACAATAGTTGCAACGCACAGCTTCGCGACTGCCGTCGTCGGAGAGAGCGATACGGACCATGAGTGGTGGTTGCATCGGCGTTGAGTTGAGCAATTATGCTGCCGTCCGACTCTGGTACAATGCGATTCCGTACTTCAGGGGTGAGCACGCTCGCGAGCGGATGCGCGAAGGCCTGGCGATCAGGAAAGCGGAACCACGCCCCGAGGAGTGTCGTGTAACCGGAGTTCCGCACGCCGCACAGGTCGCGTCCGAGGAACGGGATCGAGTGAAAGCGAGTGTCGAAGCTGACGCTGCCTCTCGCGTGGTCCACATCGGCGTCGATGAGGTCGGTTTGATGGTACAGTCAATGGTACTGGACGATGCCGACAATCCACGCCGTTCGTCGCCGCGTTACGCCGCGTCATCACTCGTGCTCTCGCGATCTGAGGTCGTAGCGTTCTCACTCGTAATGCCGGGGTCGC
>PLMM01000421.1 GCA_003142495.1 Gemmatimonadota bacterium
GAACGAGAATGTCTACGGATTCATTCCGCGCACGCTCGCCGAAGACAACGATCCCGCAGACATTCTCGTTCTCCTGAATGAGCCCACGTTTCCGGGATGCCAGATCGATGCGCGCCCGATCGGCGTGCTGCGCATGACGGACCGCGGCGACCCCGACGACAAGATTCTCGCGGTGCCGAGCAACGATCCGTTCTACGAGGAGTACTTCGACATCGCCGACATTCCCCAGCATTACCTGCGCGAGGTCGAGCACTTCTTCCACATCTACAAGGATCTGGAAGGGAAGCGCGTGCAGACGATCGGTTGGGAGCAGGCGCCGTCGGCGATGCAGATCATCCGCGAATCGATGGAGCGTTACGACAGGAAGTACGTCATTCCGAGCGGACCATGAGGTCGAAGCCATGTGTCCAGGCCATGATGTCGAAAACGATCCTCGGCTCCGATCGACGCTAGCAGGCAGATGAGATGACGGCGCGGCGACAGCGCGGCCACATCATCCACAGCCGGCTGGCCGCGCTCTTGAGCGCGGATCCAGCCGCGCGAAAGCGGTTGCGCGCGCTCAGGCGCGCGCTCGCGGGCGCGCCGCGATGCACCTTCCTCGTGCAGAACGATCCGGATCCGGACGCGATCGCTTCCGCGCTCGCGCTTCGCCGCACGCTCGGCTTCTCCGCCGCGCGCTCGCCGATCGTCACCGCGGGACAGATCACGCGCCCCGAGAATCAGCGGCTGATCGCCGAGCTGCACGAGCGCGTGCGTCACGTGCCGATCGAGCGGGTCCCGCTGCTTGCGCCGCTCATCCTCGTCGATGTCCAACCGCCGTACTTCGGCGATGCGCTGCCGAGCGTCGCGGCCGTGATCGATCATCATCCGACCACGGGCCCGTTCCGCGCGCGCTTCCGCGACGTGCGCACGAACTACGGCGCGAGCGCGACGATGGCCGCGGAGTATCTCCTCGCGTCCGATGCGGATGGCGTGACGACGCGTCTCGCGACGGCGCTGCTCTACGGCATCGTCACCGACACCAAGTCGCTCTCGCGCGCGGCGAGCGACGAAGATCTGCAGATGTTCGCGCTCCTCTTCGCGCGCGCGGATCACGTCGCGCTGCGACGCATCCAGCATCCGTCGTACCGCCCGCTCGCGCTCAAGCGTTTTGGCGTTGCGCTCGAGCACGCACGTGTGCGCAACGGACTCGCCTACCTGCACCTCGGCTTGCTTCCGGCGGACCAGGAGCACATCGTCGCGCAGCTCGCCGAGTTCTGCCTCGGCATGGCGGGCGCGGAGATCTCTGCGGTGTCCGGGGTGTTCGGCGGCAAGTTCGCCATGAGCCTGCGCTCGCTCTCGCCGAATGCGAAGCTCGGCGAGAGAATTCGCAAGCGCTTCGGCGCCTTCGGGAGCGCCGGTGGACATCCGATGATGGCCAAGACAGTCGTGCCGCTTCCCGCGTGGAGGAAGGAGCACAAGTTCGTGAATCAGGACGCGCTCGGCCGCAGCATCCGGCGAGAGCTCGTCAAGGCGCTCGCCTCGAAAAGATGACCGGCGGCGCACCCGCTGTTCGACCGCTCGAGATCGCGGCGCCCACACGCGTCGAGGCGAGTGCAGCGCCACTCGTCAAGCAGAATCTGTCTGCGGACGCCGTTCGCCAGCAGCACAAGCGCATCGTCATCTGCGCCGACGGCACGTGGAACAGCACGAAAGCCACGGCCGCCGTTGGAAGCTCGGCTACTACGAACGTGTGGCTCACCTATCAGCTGGTGAAGCCGAAGGCGACGGATGGCACGCCGCAGCTCGCGTACTATCACCCGGGCGTGGGCACTGGCGGCTTCGTCGATCGCGTGTGGGGCGGGCTCAGTGGCCACGGTCTCGATCGCAACATCAAGGATTGCTACCGCTTTCTCGTCGACAACTATCATCGTGGCGACTACGTCTATCTGTTCGGCTTCAGCCGCGGTGCGTACACCGTTCGAAGTCTCGCAGGCTTCGTGCGGAATTGCGGGATCATCGACAACGAGAAGCTGAAGGAAGGGAAGACGATCGATTCCGCGATCGACGAGGCGTTCATGCTCTATCGCAAGCGCGGCGATGAGTCAGCGCCCAGCGCGCAGGAGTCCGTCGACTTTCGTGTTGGGCACTCGCATCCGGATTTCCGCATCACGTGCATCGGCGTGTGGGACACCGTCGGCTCGCTCGGAATACCGGTTGGGCTGCTCGGGCGCCTCACGTCACACATGCGCTACGGTTTTCACGACGTGACGCTGAGCAGCTGGGTCGACTGCGCTTTTCACGCGGTCGCCGCGGACGAGCGCAGACGCCCGTTCGTGCCGACGCTCTGGCTGCAGCAGCCCGACGCGCGCGAGCACGGGCAGCGTGTCGAGCAGCGCTGGTTCACGGGGGTGCATTCGGATGTGGGCGGCGGCTATCCGTGGAAGGAGCGCGGGCTCGCGACTCTCACGCTCCACTGGATGGTCGATCGGGTGAGCACGACGTGCAAGCTCGAGCTCGACTCTGCGGTGCTCGACACGGCGCCGCCGAGCGAGAGTGCGCTGCACGACTCGCTCTCGCTGTGGTATCGCGCGTGGAAGCCGGCGAATCGCACGATCGATGGCGGCCTTGGCCACCACGGTACGCGCGACGACGGGCGGATCACGGGCGAGTGCGTCGACGAAGCGATCGGGCAGTGGCGTGCGAAGTACTCGGCCGCGCCGATGCCCGTGGTGAACAAGCCGTACACGCCGAATAACGTGCTGGAATACGAGGAGCGCATCTCCGAGCAGGCGAGCACCCCGCCCGTGCAACCGCCGGACTACCCGCCGGATTTGCGCGAGACGGGGATTCCGCACGAGCGAGGCTGAGCTACTGCGGCGCTACGTCGTGAAAGGTCAGCGTCGACTCGTGCTGCTGCGTGCTGCGTAGCGTCCACAGCTCGTCGAACACGAGCAGCGACATCCCTTTGGCGTCGTAGAGGCGCATGCGGCCGCTGCCGCGCGATGCGCGCTCGATGGCCGCCTCGGGTCCCGTCACCCAGCGCGGATAGCGATAGGGCAGCTTCTCGATGCGGCACGGCGCGCCGTACTCGTGCTCCAAACGAAATAGCATCACGTCGAATTGCAGCATTCCCACCGCGCCGATCACCGGATTCGGGCCGCCGTCGACCTCGGTGAAGAACACCTGCGCGGCGCCTTCTTCCGTGAGCTGGCGCAGCCCCGCATCGAGCTGCTTCCGTCGCATCGGATCCGTCCCGATGATGCGCGCGAAGTGCTCCGGCGCGAAACGCGGTATGCCCTGATACTCGACGTCGCCGTTTGGCGACAGCGTGTCGCCTATTCGCAGCGTCCCCTTGTCGACGACGCCGATCACGTCGCCCGGCCACGCCTCTTCCACCGCGCTCCGCTCGCGCGCGAGAAACTGCTGCGGCGCGGGCAGTCGCACGATCTTCCCCGTGCGGCCGAGCTTCACCTGCATCCCCGCCTCGAATCGCCCCGAGCACACGCGCACGAACGCGATGCGGTCGCGATGACGCGGATCCATGTTCGCCTGGATCTTGAACACGAAGCCCGAGAACTCCGGGTTCGTCGGCTCCACGATGCCCTTCGTCGACTCGTGCGGCGATGGCGACGGCGCGAGATCGAGAAACTCCGCGAGAAAGGGCTCGACGCCGAAGTTCGTGAGCGCGCTGCCGAAAAACACCGGCGACAGCTCGCCCGTGAGCAGCGCCGCGTGATCGAACTCGTGGCCGGCCGCATCGAGCAGCCCGATCTCTTGCACGAGCCTGTGGTGCGCATCTTCACCGAGCATCGCGATCAAGGCGGGGTCATTGAGATCGGAGCTTTCCGACTGTGCCACGCGTGAGCCGTGATCGGTTCCGCGCTCGAACATCTCGACGCGCTTGCGCCGGCGGTCGTAGACGCCGGCGAAGATGGAGTCGCGATAGATGGGCCACGTCACGGGATAGCAGCCGATGCCGAGGTCGGCTTCGACGTCGCTGATGAGCTTGAGCGGATCCTCGCCCGCGCGATCGCACTTGTTCACGAAGGTGAAGATCGGCATCCGCCGCCGCTTGCAGACCGCGAACAGCTGCCGCGTGCGATCTTCGACGCCGCGTCGATTGTCGAGCAGCATCACCGCGCTGTCCGCCGCCATCAGCGTGCGATACGTGTCCTCGGAAAAGTCCTCGTGGCCCGGCGTATCGAGCAGGTTGATCCGGAAGCCCTCGTAGTCGAACTGCAGCACGCTCGACGTCACCGAGATTCCGCGCTGGCGCTCGAGCTCCATCCAGTCGCTCGTCGCATGCCGCTCGGCGCGGCGAGACTTCACCGAGCCGGCAAGGTGAATCGCGCCACCGTAGAGAAGGAGCTTCTCGGTGAGCGTGGTCTTCCCGGCGTCCGGGTGAGAGATGATCGCGAAGGTGCGGCGCCGCTCGGTTTCGCGAGCGAGGAGGGCGTCTTCCTTCGAAGCGATGGGGGTCGTGTCGGGGAGGTCGGTGCTGGGCATCGCACTAAATTTACCATTTCCCGCGCGCGGATTCTCTGCCCACCTGAAGTATGGATCGAACGACGAACGCCCGCGCACACAAGCCTGCGCGGGCGTCCCGTACATGCACCCCGATCAGCAACTAGAGAGCCTGATTCCCAACGTATTTCCAGTTGTGGTCGAACACATAGGCAAGCGACTTCCCGGGCTCGGTGATCGTGTTGTCCATCACTCCATACGATGCGCCAAGGGTCACCACGTACAGCATATAGCTCGTCTGCTTCGCAGGCACTTGCGCAAACATGGCTTCCGCCGCCTTCGCGCACGTTGCCTTGTCGGTCACCGGCACGATCTGCGACGGAGTGACATCCGCTATCCCGAGCTGCGTTCGGATCACCGTACCACCCATGGTCGTACGAGTAACGATGGACTTGAATGTGGAAACGAGTCGATCGCTCGTCGCATCCCTTGGTGCGCACGTACCGGTGCTGCTTCGCGCACCCCGCGCACCCGCCGTTGCAGTTGCTGCCATCATGATGAGCAGAGTTGTCCCGATTCGTCGGAGCATTCGCTTCCTGTGGATGAGATAGGAAAGTCGCGGGACCATTCGAGAGCTCGAGTCGGTAGTGAGCCGCATCTGCTTACCTCACAAGGCCATCGTGGAATATGTAATGCCGCTCAGTTACGGGCCGGGGAGTTTCAAAATTCCAAATACTTTCTCCGGGAGCTTCGCGATCACTCGCGGAGTCGTGATGCCACTGCGAACAACAAGCGCGGCCGTGCGGCGGCGCAGCTGCTGTGTCACATCATGCTACAACGTGATCCCGATGTCGATCGGTATGAAGTAGATCGCCTTCGAGCTTCCGCTGGCGTCGACGATGTGCCCGTTGCTCACGGCATGGTACCGGCTTTCGATGAACAACGTGTAGCCGGTGAGTTGCGCACGAACGCCGAATCCGGCATTCCATCCGAACTTGTTCGCGGAGAGGGTGAAGGTGCTGTCGGTTCCG
>PLMM01000131.1 GCA_003142495.1 Gemmatimonadota bacterium
CGTCGCGGTGCTCAGCAATCGCATCACCGAGCTGGAAGACCAGCTGCTGCAGATCGCGGTGACGTACGAAGAGGGACTGAAGAATCAGGTCGTTGCCGAAGACTCGTCGATGGCGCACTTCAGCCGCGATCTCTCGAAGATCCCGGCGCAGGAGGCAACCTATCAGCGCCTGCAGCGCCAGCCGAAGGTGCTCGAGGACATGTACGGCATGCTGCAGACGAAGCTCAAGGAGGCGGAGATCCAGGCCGCTACCGTTGACGCCACCGTCCAGGTTGTCGACTCGGCCGTCGCGCCGACCAAGCCCGTGCGCCCACGCGCGCTTCTCGATCTTGCCGCTGCGCTCGTGCTCGGCGCCGTGATCGGGCTCTTGCTCGCCGTAGCGCGTGAGCATCTCGATGCAACGGTACGCACCCGCGAACAGCTGCAAACGATCACCGACGTCCCCGTGCTCGGCCTGATCCCGCGCATCCGCGTGCGAAGCAACGACTCGGCCGTCAAGCGCGTTGCCGTGCACCTCAAGCGTCGCGTCAAGCGCGAGCGCTCGCCGGTGCCGCTGGTTGGTCTCACGCCCACTGGGCGCAACTCGGAGCTCTCCAAGTCCGCGCTCGCCATTCGCAAGGCGCTCGATCTCGATGTCGAATCGCGCATGGGAATCATCGAGGCGTTCGGCCAGCTGCAAACGAACATTCAGTACGCGCGGCCCGACCGGCTCGTCAAGAGCATCGTCGTCACGAGCGCGCTGCCGGGCGAGGGCAAGACCACNNAAGAACATCGTGGCCGTGGCCTCCGGCAAGGGCGGCGTCGGCAAATCCACCACCGCGGTCAATCTCGCGCTCACGCTGGCGCAGCATGGCACATCGGTGCTCCTCATCGACGCCGACCTTCGTTGCGGCTCCGTCGCGAACGCGTTCGAGATTCCCAGCGCGCCTGGGCTGAGCGAGCTCCTCGAAAGGAAGGCAACGCTCGAGGGAGTGCTCACGCGGCTCGAGGTGGGCGGCATGGGACGGCTCAGCGTCATTCCGTCCGGTCTCGTTCCGGCGAATCCCGGCGGCGTGCTCCTCTCCAACGAGCTGCGTGATCTGCTCGAAGAGGCGGAGCGCGAATACGACATCATCATCATCGACTCGCCGCCGCTCAACGTCGTTGCCGATGCCGCGATCCTGAGCGGTGTCACGCAGGGCGTGGTGTTGGTCGCCCGCTCGGGTGTGACGGCGAAGGCAGCGATCACCTATGCGGCCGAGCAGCTGCGGCTCGTGCGCGCGCCGCTGTTTGGAACGATTCTCAACGACATCGAGCCGAAGAGCTACTCCTCGTACGACGGCGCGTATCGCTACTACGGCGTGCCGGCGCTCAAGGCGTACGGCGAGCAGTACGCGGCAACGGTCGATTCGAAGCGGGAATGAGACATTCTGCTGTTTTGGTGGTTACTAAGCAAGGGCAGGTCATCGCCAATCACAATCAAACACGGTCATAGGTCGTGGCTACCGCGCAGGAGCACCAGCAGCGTTCTTCCGCCAACTGGGCGGATGGATGGACACCGTTTGGAAACGGACGTCCGCGCGCGTCGCGCGTGCCGCCACGAGGGTCGTATTCGCGCGCCGCGGCTCCGCGACACGGCGCGAATCCGGCGGTCGACGCGCTCGTTGCGGTTGCAACGCTGATCGCCGCGTTCGTGCTCATGAATCTCACCGAGAACCAGGTCATCGGGCTCGCCGAGTTCCTGAAAATGCGCATCTCGGTCAAGAACGTGATGCTGATCGCGGTGCTGTCGTACTGCTGGGTGGCGCTCTTCCGCTCGTTCGGTCTCTACGACGCGCGTCGCATCATGGGCTGGGAAGAGGAGACGCTCCGCGTCATCGGGGCCTGTCTCCTCGGCGCGCTCGTCGCACTGATCTTCCCCGTCACGAGCGTGAGCCGCGCCTTCCGCTTCGACACCACGGCGCTCTTCTTCGTTGGCGTCACGTTCAATACGCTGGTCGTCCGTCGCATCGGGCACATGCTCACCGAGCGCGGAACGACGGGCGGCGTGCGCAATCTCGTGATCGTGGGCAGCGGCCCGCGCGCGCGCCGCGCCTATCGCGAGATGTGCCTCGGCGACCAGCCGCAGTACGTCTGCCTCGGTTTCATCGACTCGGAGCCGGTGCCGATGAACGGCACGCCCATCAGAATGCTGGGCGGAATTGCGGAGCTCGAGAGCCTGCTGGTGCAGGAGCCGATCGACGAGGTGCTCATCGCGCTGCCGATCAAGTCGCAATACGCGGGCGTGCAGCGCGCGCTGCGCATCTGCGAGCGCATGGGCGTGCAGGCGACGTATCTCGCCGACGTGTTCGAGCACGGGCTCGCGCGGCCGCGCTTCGAGCAGGCGGAGTCGCTCGCCGTGGTCACGCTCCCCACGCGCGCGGATGACTCGCGCCTCATGGTCAAGCGCGGCATCGATATAGCCGGCGCCTCGCTCGCCGTAGTCATGCTGTCGCCCGTGCTTCTCGTCGCCGCACTCGCGGTGAAGATAACGAGCCCGGGTCCGGTATTCTTCATCCAGCCGCGCTACGGCTACAACCGCCGCCGCTTCCCGATGATCAAGTTCCGCACGATGGTGGTCGACGCGGAACAGCGGATGAAGGACATCGAGCATCTCAACGAGGCTGCCGGCCCGATCTTCAAGATCAAGAAGGACCCGCGCGTCACGAAGATCGGCAGCTTCCTCCGCGAATCGTCCGTCGACGAGCTGCCGCAGCTCTTCAACGTGTTGCTCGGCCACATGTCGCTGGTTGGACCGCGCCCGATGTCGGTGCGCGACGTCAGCCGCTTCTCCGAGGCAACGCTGATGCGCCGCTTCAGCGTGCTCCCGGGCATGACGGGACTGTGGCAGGTGAGCGGGCGCAGCTCGCTGACGTTCACGGACTGGATCGCGCTCGACCTGAAGTACATCGACAACTGGTCGCTCACGGAAGATCTGCGCATTCTCCTCATCACGGTGCCCGTCGTGGTCCGCGGTCGAGGGGCAATGTGATCTCTGGTGGCTAGCTCCGGTTCGCCGGAGCTCGCCGCCGAGGCCTCGCGCACTCATGAATGATCTACAACCCGCCCTTGGCGATGGCCCGACCAGGGCCGAGCTGGAGGACGCACAGCACGCGGACCTCCTGAAGCGGAGCATCCGCGGCGCGAACGTGCTCCTCGTACGTGGGCTTCTGCTGCGTGTGATCAGCGCCAGTACCAACTTCGCGCTGATCGCGCTGGTGTTCCCCGCCGAGCTGGGCATTTTCGCCGTCGTGCGCGGCGCGCTCTCCACGGTGCAGTTCACCACCGAGCTCGGCTTCGAGCTGGCGATGATCCGCCGGCGCGAGGACCCGACGCCCGAGATGCTCGCGGGTGTGGCGGGGCTTCGGACGCTGATGCTGATCACGATCCTGATTCTGGCGCTGGTGATCCCCCACGCGTCCAGTCTCTTCGGCGTGCTGCCGAAGGAGTGGAGCAACTGGCTGCTCGTGGCGATCGCGGCGATGCTCGTGACGCCTATTCAGACCTCGTGCAAGGTGGCGCTCGAGCGCGACCTGCGCTTCGCCGAGCTATCGCTGCTCGAGGTGAAGGGCATCTTCATTCAGAACATCGCACTCGTCGCGTTCGCCTTCGCGCATCGCTTCGTCGAGGGCGTATTCATCACCCAGATCGCGCTCTGCTTCTACTACACGATCGCACTCTACCGCCTCGTCCCCATCCGGCGCATCTCGTTCGACATGCGCCCGGTGCGTGCGCTCGCGGGTGACAGCATCGGCTTCTCGACTTCCACGCTGGTAACGGTCGCGCGCGACTCGCTGACGCCGATTCTGATAGCGCGCTTCTTCGGCCTCGACGTGGCGGGGCTCTGGAACTTCGCGTGGCGCATCGGACAGTTCCTGTCGCTCACCTTCGAGGGCTATCTGCGTGCGGGCGTCGCGGCGTCGTCGCGGCTCGCGGCGCGAATGGAAAGCCTGCGCGAGCTCGCCGGGAGCACACTCAGGGGCGCCGCGCAGATTGCGTTTCCGATCGTCGCGCTAGCGTACGCGGTGCTGCCGCTCCTCGCCATTCTGCTGCCCAAGTGGGGCGACGCGGTAGTGATGGCCCAGCTTTACGTGCTCACCCTCGGCGTGGCGGGCGTGTATACCGCGGCGCTCTCTCCGGTGGCGCTCGCCCTGCGCGGCCCTCGCGCGTCGATGG
The DNA here is from genome assembly GCA_003142495.1 of Gemmatimonadota bacterium. Classification (GTDB taxonomy): domain Bacteria; phylum Gemmatimonadota; class Gemmatimonadetes; order Gemmatimonadales; family Gemmatimonadaceae; genus FEN-1250. The sequence continues at coordinate 4,195 of PLMM01000131.1, forward strand.
CCGAGCAGGTGACCTACACGACAACGATGTGGATCGGACTGGTGATGCTGCACTTCTTCGGGATGTCCAACGTCGCGATCGCCTACGCGGTGGGAATCATCGCGAGCGCGGGAGTCGTCTACGCGCTCACGCAACGCCAGCTGCACGTGCCGCTCCTGTCGGCGCTGTCGCGGCCTCTCGGTCTGCTGGCGTTCTCGCTGGCCGTCTCCATTGGTGGTGGCGTCATGAAGGTGTCTCCGTGGATCGTCGCGCCGCTGGCCGGCGCGGTGCCGGCGTTCGTGCTGGCGGCGCTCGCCTGGCGTGGACGGACGATGCTTCCGGGTGCGCTCCGGGAGATTCGCGGCGGTAGCCCCGACGCGGAGTCCGCAACCTGGGGAGCAGCGTCATGACGGACGGACTGCGTATCGTGCACGTGCTGAACGAGCTCGCGCAGGCAGGCAACGGCATCGTCAACGCCGCGATCGATCTCGCCCTGGACCAGGCGCGAGCGGGGCACGATGTTACCGTCGCCGCGCCTGCCGGCGCGTACCTCGAGCTGCTGCGCGCGAACAATGTGAAGCACTGCCGGTTGCGGACGTTCAGCGTGTTTCGCCCGCTCAACGGAGCGCTTCGCCTGCGCAGCTTGGTGCGTCGCACGCAGCCGCACATCGTGCACGCGCACATGATGACCGGCGCACTGGTTGGCCGGCTCGCATGCACCGGAACGAGCACGGCGCTGGTGACCACCGTCCACAACTCCTGGCAGCGCCACGCCGTGCTAATGCGCTTTGGCCACCGCGTGATCGCGGTGAGCGATGCGGTACGCGCGGACATGATCGCGCGCGGCGTCCCCGCCCTTCGCATCGAGACGGTGCTCAACGGCACGATCGGCACCCTGCGCAAGCCAGCGGGCGCACCACCAGCGCCGGTGACGCTCAAGCACCCCAACATCGTCACCGTCGCCGGAATGTTCGATCGCAAGGGAATCGCGGATCTCATCGAGGCCACCGCGCTCATACGCGAGCGTGTACCGGCGGTCACCACGTATCTCGTGGGAGATGGACCCGACCGCGCTGCGTTCGAGCAGCTGGCGAACGAGCGTGGCATAGCCGACTCGGTGGTGTTCCTCGGCTTCCGCGCCGATGCGGAGGCGGTGATGCGGCAGGCGGATGTGTTCGCGCTTGCGTCGCACGCGGACTCGAACCCGCTCGTGATCCCCGAGGCGCGCGCCGCGGGGCTGCCGATCGTTGCCACGCGCGTGGATGGAATTCCGGAGTCGCTCGATGGCGGCGCTGCGGGGCTGCTCGTTCCGCCGCACGCGCCGGACGCGCTCGCGAACGCGATTGCGGGGCTGCTTCTCGATCCTGAGCAGCGAGCGCGCCTGCGCGCCGCGGCCTCGCGGAATCTCGAGCGCTTGACGGTGCACCGCATGGCGTGCGAGACGATGTCCGTATACAGGCGCGCGATGGTTGGGCGCACGGTCGGCGCGCAATGAAGCTCGCCGTGATCGCGAACCGCGTTTACCGCCGCGGCGGGATGGAGCGCGCGAGCGCCGAGGTGTTCAGCCGCATCGCGTTTACCGATGATGTGACGATCATCGCGACGGAGTGCGAGATAGAGAACGGGCATCTTCGGTGGCTCCCCGTGCGTGCGATCCGCCGCCCCGCAATGCTCAACCAGGCGATGTTCGCGCGCTCGGCGCAGGCGCTCGAGCGCGCCGAGCGCTACGATCTCATCGTGTCGGTGGACAGTGCCGCGCGCGATGCCGATGTCGTGATAGCGCACTTCTGCCTCGGAATCTTCACGTCGCGCTTCGGAGGGTTGCGCGGGGGCTCCAGCCGGCTGCGTCGCCTCTATCAGCGGGTGGCGGAGCGGTCGCTCACGTCACGGGAGCGGGGGCTGTACAAATCGTCGCGGCTGCGAGGCGTGATCGCGGTCTCGAGCGGATTGAAGCGCGAGCTGATGGAGGAGTACGGCATCGAGGATTCGATGATCCGGGTCATCCCGAATGGCGTGGACCGCACTGTTTTTCACCCCGCGCCGAGTCTGGAGGCGAAACTCGCGCTGCGGCGGGAGCTCGGCCTATCGGAGACGTCGTTTCTCGCCGTGTTCATGGGTGGCGACTGGGACCGGAAGGGACTCGCCGATGTGATCCGCGCGATCGCGAAGCTGCCGGGGACGGAGCTCGCGGTGGTGGGAGGAGGGAACGTCGCGGCATTCAGGCGCCTCGCCGAGGGAGTGGGTGCGGGGTCGCGGGTGCATTTCGCCGGCATTCAGGCGCAGCCGCAGCGCTACCTCGCAGCCGGCGACGTCTTCGCCTGTCCCTCGCGTTACGAAACGTTCTCGATGTCGGGGCTCGAAGCAGCGGCGTGTGGACTGCCGCTCATCGTCGTACGCACCAACGGGCTCGAGGATTTCGTCGAGCACGGCGTGAACGGATTTTTCGTCGAGACCAACGTGGAATCGGTGCGCGAGGCACTCGCGCGTGTGATGGGAGATTCGGAGCTCCGGGAGTCGATGTCGCAGGCTGCCGTTCGCACGGCGGCGCGGTTCGACTGGGGTGACATCGCGACCGCCACGCGCGAGGTGCTCGAGACGCTCGCGCGCGAGCCCGCACGATGACCGCCGTACAGCAGCAATGGCAGTGGGAGGAGGACCGGCCGCGCTCGCGACTGAGCGAGGCGGAGCTGGGCGACACACTCTTCTCGACCAAGGCGGGGCGGCGGCTCATCATCATGATGATCATGGGCGCGGCGCTGTTCGTGGCCGCGTGGGTGAAGGTGCCGCACGCGCTCGCCGTCGGCTTCTCCCCAATGGCTGCGCTCGTGGCGCTGTACCTCTACCGCTACCATCCATCGCTGTACATTGGCTACAGCTGGTGGGTGTGGTGTCTGGTGTGCTTCGCGCGGCGCCTCATCGAGCTCAAGAGCGGCTTCATCGTCGCGAGCCCCATTCTGCTCGCGCCGTATCTCGTGTCGCTGCCCATGGGCATCACGCTCATCATGCACGCGCCGAAGCTGCTGCGGCGCGCGCTCGTTCCCTTCCTGCTGGTGCTGATCGCGCTCTGCTACTCGTACATCGTCGGCATCGTATCCACCGGATTCCCCGCGGCGAGCTACGGTCTGCTCGTGTGGTTGACGCCGATTTTGCTCGGCTTTCACATCGCGGCGCAGTCGGACATCTATCCGGCGGTGCGCATCGTGATGAAGCGCGCCATCGTGGGATCGGTGCTGCTCATGGGCGCGTACGGCGTCTTTCAGTTCGTGCATCCGCTGGCGTGGGACATCTTCTGGATGTATGCCGGAAAGATGTACGTGATCGGCATTCCGGCGCCGATGATGTTTCGCGTGTTCAGCACGATGAACTCCCCCGCGCCATTCGCCGTGGTGATGATGGCGTCGCTGATCGTGGTGCTGAGCCAGCGCTCCACGTATGCGTGGGTCGCGCTCGGCGCCGGCGCGACGGCACTGCTGCTCACGACGGTGCGCACATCGTGGCTCGCCTTCGCAATCGGCTTTCTGATCTACGGCTGGTTCGTGCCCTGGCGCTCCATCTCGCGGATCGTGGTTCCGCTGGTGGGGCTCGGCGCGATGGTCATCGGCGTGACCGCCTTCACGCCACTCGGCGACACGATCATAACGCGCTTCCATACGTTCGGCACGCTCAACGATGACGTGAGCCTGCACGAGCGCGCGAACTTCTATCATGACATTAGCAACCGTGTCATGAACACGCCGCTGGGCGTGGGGATGGGCGGCACGGGCGCGGCATCGCTCATGAGCCAGGGAACGGCGGTGCTAAGCTTCGACAGCGGAGTGCTCGACATTCTTTTCTCGCTCGGCTGGTTCGGCGCGCTCGTATTCGTGATCGGCCTTCTCGGGCTCGTGAAGTACGCGCTCTCGGTCAGGGAGGTGCGAGGGGACTATTTCGATCTTGCGCTGCGGGCGGGTGCGCTCGCGACGCTGTCCATTCTGCCGTCGTTCAACTCCCTCGGGGGCGTGGACGGAATCGTGTTCTGGGGCTTTCTTGGCCTCAGTATCTCGCGGCAGTTCTGGGTGGAGGACTTGCGTGAGGAGCAGGAGCACCAGGCGAGGCTGATGGCGCTGAGTGCGGCGGCGGAGATGGCGGAGATGGCGGGGGTAGCTTGACGGGACGCCGGCTCGCCGGAGGGCGCACGCGAAACAGGTGACGACGCAAAGAATTCTCTTCCTCGACCACACGGCGGTGCTCGGCGGGGCCGAGCTGTGCCTGCTGGATGTTGCGGCGTACTTCCGGGAGGGCTCGCTCGTCGCATTGATGGAGGATGGTCCTCTGCGCGAAGCGCTGGAGCGGCGCGGTGTTCGAGTGACGGTTCTGGCCAGCGGTGGATCGCTGCGACAGGTGAAGCGGGAGAGTGCTGTTCCGGGATTCGCCGCGGTTGGCGCAGTGCTGAACGCGGCGCGAGAGGTCGCGCGATTGGCGCGAGATTATGATGTGGTGTACGCGAACTCGCAGAAGGCGTTTGTCGTCGCCTGCGTGTCCGCCGCATTTGCACGCCGTCCGGTGCTCTGGCATTTGCACGACATTCTGGATAAACGGATTTTCAGCCGCGTCAACATTGGGGTCGATGTCTTTCTTGCAAACCATGTGGCATCGCGCGTGATCGCGAACAGCCAGGCAACCGCAAGCGCCCTTCGCGCGAACGGCGGCACGCGCGTGCCCGTCGACGTGGTGTATAACGGGCTCGACCCCGCCGTGGCTGATACGGTGACCGCTGCCGACGCCGCCAGCATGCGCGCCTCGCTCGGCCTCGGCAAGGGTCCTCTCCTTGGGCTATTCGGCAGACTCGCGCCTTGGAAAGGACAGCACGTCGCGATCCAGGCATTAGCGCTGATCGACGTCGATACCGATGTAGAGCTGGTCATCGTTGGCGACGCGCTCTTTGGAGAAGAATCATACGCGGCGGAGTTGCGAGCGCTCGTGGCGAAGTACGAGCTCGCAAAGCGCGTGCATTTTCTGGGCTTTCGCAATGACGTCCCCGTCCTGATGCGCATGGTGGATGTGCTCATCCACACCTCCACGGCGCCGGAGCCTTTTGGGCGCGTGATCGTCGAAGGGATGCTTGCGGAGCGTCCTGTGATCGCCACAGCTGGCGGAGGCGCCTCCGAGATCGTTCGCCCGGGTGTTACCGCGTGGCAGATTCAGCCCAACAGTCCGGTTGATTTGGCGACGGCAATACTCGATGTGATCGACGATCACTCGCGCGCGCGGGAAATAGCATTGGCCGGACGAGCGGATGCGATTGCGCGCTTCACGCTGAGCGTCACGCTGCCGCAAACCGAGCGCTCGATCGCGCTCGCGGCAGGGGGACGAGCGTGAAGATCGCGATCGTGCACGACTATCTGAATCAGGCCGGTGGCGCGGAGCGCGTGGTCGGCACGCTGCACACGATGTTTCCGAGCGCGCCCATCTTCACGACCATCCTCGATCGCAGCTCGCTCTGGGATGTGCTCCGCGATGCGGACATCCGCACGAGTTGGATGCAGAAGCTCCCGCTGCTCAAGCGGCACTTCAAGGCGTATCTGCTCTTCTATCCGGGCGCCATCGAGCGCTTCGACTTGCACGAGTACGATCTCGTCATCAGCAGCAGCTCGGCGTTCGGCAAGGCGGCGATCACGCGCCCCGGCGCGCTGCACATCTGCTACTGCCACACGCCGATGCGCTTCGTGTGGGATTACGAGCGCTACATGGAGCGCGAGCAGTACGGCTCGCCCATCCGCGCCATTCTCGTTCCCGTGCTCCGGCGCTTTCGCGCCTGGGACGTGAAAACGGCGACGCGGCCGAGTCTCTACGTCGCCAACTCCACCGTCGTCGCCGATCGCATCAAGCGCTTCTACGGACGAGAGAGCATCATCGTGCCGCCGCCGGTGGCCGTGCAGCGCTTCACGCCCGTGAGCAAGATCGAGGATTTCTATCTCATCGTCTCGCGCCTGAATCCGTACAAGCGCGTGGATCTCGTCGTGAAGGCGTTCAACGATCTCGGTCGCAAGCTCGTGATCATCGGCGACGGCCCCGATCGCGCGGTGCTCCAGAAGATGGCCCGCCCCAACATCACCTTCCTTGGCCGCCTTCCCGATCCGGAAGTCGCGAGCTACTACGCACGCTGCAAGGCGCTGCTCTTTCCGGGCGACGAGGACTTCGGGATCGTGCCACTCGAGGCCAACGCGGCCGGGCGCCCGGTGATCGCGTTCAAGGCGGGCGGCGCGCTCGACACGGTGATCGATGGCGAAACGGGAATCTTCTTCAGCGAGCTCACGCCTGAATCACTCAGCGCCGCGGTGCTTCGCTCGGAGGCAACCACGTGGGATAGCGTCGCGATTCGCAAGCACGCCGAGGATTACGCGGAGCCGCGCTTCCGCGAGCGCTTCATGCGGATCGTCGAGGAGTCGGTCGAGCGACAGTATGGCGCTGCGGGGGTGAAGTCACTCCGCGAAGCGCTCGGCGCCGCTCGCGCTACGGAGTGATCTCGACCACGATCGGGTTGTCGGGCACCGGCACCACGATCGACGACGCGCCATTGGTGACGCTCATCGGCTCCGCCCCGCGCAGCGGTGCATAGAGCGTGATCGTGCGCGCGGGGTGCGCGAGCGCGATCGATACCGGCACCGGCGCGTTCGACACGTCTCGCGACGTGCTATCCGTTCCGGCAACGCGTTCCCACAGGCGACGCGCCCGCCCCTGCCAGCCGCCGGCGCTCTTCGGATCGTACACCGCCACGTCGTTCCAGAGCACGAGATAGAAGCGCCCATCGCGTTTCTCGAAGAGCGCATGGCGTATCGTGCTCGTTGTGCCGCTGAGGGAATAGCTGAGGGTTCCGGGCTCGAAGGTGGCGCCACGATCCGCGAGCAGCGTGAGGAGATTCTTCAGCGCACCGTATGCGGGCTTGGGAGTGCCGTCGTTGTACATGATCCCGTAATTCGACTCGGCATCGGTGCGATCGTCGCGGTCGTCGATCAGCTCGTAGACGGCCGTGTACGGAATGCCGGCGGCGAAGTAGTCGAGATTGAGCCTCGCGACGTACTTCGCCTGCGCCGCGTCGCTCACTCCCGGCTGATAGAGATTCTCGATGGCGTTGGGAGCGGTGTGGTAGCCCGTTTCCGTTACCCACCATGGCTTCTTCGCCGCGTCGAGCGGCGCGAGCGCGAGCTGCATCGGCGCCAGGTGCGCGGTGGGAATGTCGCCATCGGGGTAGGGATGGAGCGTGCCGGCGTCCATCACCAAGCTGAGATCACCTACGGCGCGCGCGCCTGCTGCTGTCGTGGTGGTGAGTCCGAGCACGACGATCGACGGGGCGATCTGCTTGGAGTGGGTATACATCGCGTGCTGATACGCGCGCGCGTTCGCGCCGTACACGGCTTTTCCGCCCCAACCCTCGTTGTTGTTGTCGACCTCGTTCGGTCCCTCGAACGCGAGGATGTTGTTGGCGCCGACGCGCGCGACCGCGGTGTCGAGCGGGCGCTGGTCGTTATACGGAGGGCTGTCGATGGTGCCCGCGCGCAGGCGCGTCGGATACGTGACGAGCAAGAGCTTCATCCCTGCGCCCGTGAGCTCGTTCATCGTGCCCCAATAGGGATCGTTCGAGTCGCCGGTGACGCTCACGGTGAGACCGTCTCGAACGAACCGCGCGCCGCTCGCGATGAGCGATGCGACGGTCTTCGCGCGGTCACGGCCGTAGGGGGCGAGATCGGTGTAGCTGAAGTGGGTTCCGATGCCCACCGAGCTCACGAAACGATCGGACCAGATCGCGCGCTGCGCGGTTGGAGGTGCGGACGCCGCGGCGCTCGTGTGCCCGGAGCGAGAGCGTGCGGCGATCGCGATCAGCGAACCGACGGTGACGATCACCGCGATCAAAGCCGCGCGACGCGCGAGGGGGAAAGGGAAGGGGCGCTTGCGCATCGCATGCTACCAGTGGCGCGGCGCGGGCGCAACGCGCTGGCCCGGGGCAGCCCTGGGGATGCAGAAAGCACAACGGGCCCTCGCGAATGGTGATCGCGAGGGCCCGTTGCGGTACGGCAGCTTCGTATGGCCGGACTACTGCGTGATCTCGAGGATCACCGGGCTGTCCGGCACCGAGACCGAAATGCTCTTCGCCGCGGTGACGCTCGTGCCCGCGGCGCTCGTGACAGGCTGATAGCGCATCACGGAGCGTGGCTGCACGCCGAACGTCACCGTAACGGGAACAGCCGCGTTGGAGATGTCGCTCTTGGAGTTCGTGTTGTACACCAGGACATCGTTCCAGAGCGCGAGGTAGAAGCGCCCATCGCGCTTCTGGAACAGCGCCTGGCGAATCGTGCCCGTGGCACCCGTAAGCGTGTAATTGAGACTCGCAGGGGTGAACGCTGCGCCCGGATCGGCGAGCAGCCCGAGCATGTTCTTGAGCGCGGTGTAGGCCGGCTTCGCACTGCCGTCGTTGCGCAGCATGCCGTAGTTCGCCTCGGCGTCGCTCTGCGTGGAATGCTCGTCAATGAGCTCGTACACCGACGTGTGGCTGATCCCCGCATTGAAGTAATCGAGATAGAGCCGCGGCACGTACTTGCCCTGCGCCGCCTCACTCACTCCCGGCTGGTAGACGTTCTGCGTTGCGTTCGGCGCCGTGTAGTAGCCCGTCTCGGTCACCCACCAACCCTTGTGCGCGCCATTGAGCGGGGCGAGCGTGGCTTCGGTGGAGGCGAGGTAGGCCGTCGGTACGCTGGCACTGGGATACGGGTGAAGCGTGCCGGCGTCCATGTAGGCACTGATGTCGCCGACGTCGGCCGCGCCCCACGAGCTCGTGGTGGTGAGCCCGATGACGGTGACGCCCGGTGCGATCTGCTTGGCGTGCTGGTACATCGCGGCCTGGAAGCCCCGCGCGTTCGCGCCGAAGGCCGGAACGCCGCCCCAGTTGCCGCTGTTGTTGTCGACCTCGTTCGGGCCCTCGAAGGCGAGCAGCCCCGACGCACCAATGCGAGCGACGGCGGTGTCGACGACGTTCTGGCTCGTGTAGTCGCCAGACGATTTCGGCTGCACCACGAAGAGCGTGCGCACGCCGGCGGCGGCGAGCGTCTGGAGCGGACCGTAGGCAATGTTGCTCCACGCGCGGTCCGTGCTGTACGGCACGCCATCGCGCACGAAGGAGACACCGAGCGCCTTCACGGCGGCGATCGTCTGCGCGACGCTCGCGCCCTGCTGGTAGGGCAACAGATCGAAGTAAGAGAAGTGCGTGCCCACGCCCACCGAGCTCACGAACTTACCGGTCCAGACTGCCGCGACGCCTCCGCCGGGGACGACGGGCGGAACCACGGGCGCCACGGGCGGCGTGGTGGCGACTCCGCCTGTGTCGGTGACCCCTGACCACGCCATCTTGCCGTTGGCGGCGGCGGCCTCGACGTTCGCAGTGCCCTTGGCTTTGCCGGAGACCATTCCCGTGCTGGACACCGTGAGTATGGCGGCGTTCGTGCTGCGCCAGGTGAGCTTCGCGCCGGTGATGGCAGTGCCCTTCGCATCATACGCGACGCCAGTCAGCTGATACGTCTTGCCGGTGGAGATGTTGATGGGATTCGGTGTGACGCTCACCTTCGCGATCACCGTATCCTTCAGCAGCGGCGTGCCGACGACTATGGACTTGCTCGCGGAGGTTTTGCTCTGTGTGGTCGCGGTGATCGTCACCGTGCCGGGCTTGAGCGCGTAGAGATGCGCGGTCGATCCGCTCGGATTGCCGACGCCCGTGATCTTTATCTTGAGCACGGTGGTGTCGGAGCTCTTCCACGTCATTTGCCTGCCGAACCACGTCGCGGTGGTATTGGTCAGCTTCGCCTGAAGACTTGCGGAGTCGGCGAGATTGATCGTCGAGATCGCAGGGGTGATCGCGACCAGCGGATAGGTGACCCCGCCAACGACGGACGCAACCGCTTCGTTGTTGTAATCGCTGGAAAGCGGTGTCGATGTAGATGTATCGGAACACGCAGCGCACAGAATGGCGAGCGTGGCGATCGAGGGGAGCATCGCGCGCATAGATCTCCTTTGAGTAGCACAAGTCGGCTGCTCGACTAGCATGGCGCGTGTGGCGTGCGCTTTAGCCTCGATAGCTTTGCGTCGCCGGCTTTCGCCGGGTTTGCCTTTGTCGCTCGCCTGGAGGCGCTGCGATCCTGCCGTACAAAAATCAACCGAACGTGCGACGGCACGCCGGTGCACCTTCGCGGTCGGCACTGCACCGAGCCTAGCAAACGAAGGTACGCACAAGAGTATCGACTGCTTTTTGATGGGAAAGAGCTGCCTGCTACAGATTTTCACATACTGGCTGATCGATCAGTCAGCTTGTTTTCGCGTCAACCAGCGCTAATGTGCCTTAACTGTGTAAAGGCGGTTATTGGTGATGTAAGTCACCTATTATAAACGACTTGGGAAACTGGCCGCAGCGACAGTTTCGAAGCAAACGGCTCCCAAGTGCCACGGTGACTCGTAAGACACTAGAAAGCACAAAACGCCCGCGCAGCAGGCTGCACGGGCGTTTTGTCCACTTGGCGCTTGGCGCGCCGAAGCTACTGGTTGGCTACAGGCTTACCGCCTGCACTCGGCCATTGCGATAATGGGCCTAGTTGATCTCGAGGATGACCGGGTGATCGGGGACGGCGACGGTGAGCGACGTCGTGCCCGACGTCGTCGACAGCGCGGGCGCCTGCGTGTAGGGCTGATAGACCGAGACGGTGTGCGCGGATCCAAAGGTGACCGTCACCGGCACGGCCGCGTTGGAGATGTCGCTCTT
>PLMM01000388.1 GCA_003142495.1 Gemmatimonadota bacterium
TGGTGATCACGCCCGAGGTGCAGCTCTCCGGCTTCGTGCGCGAGCACGCCCTGGGAATCGTCGCCGAGGGAAACGCGGGCGCGCTCGCGGAGTCCGTCGCCGCCGCGCTGGACGACAGCGTGCTCCGCAAGCGCTGCCGCACTCAGGGCGCGGCGCTCGTCTCACGCTACTTTTCCCCGAGCGCAATCGGCGAGCAGCTGCTCGACATGTATCGCTTCGCCAACGAACACCCTCCGGCCTGAGCGTCACACGACCGAATGTATGTACTCGGCATCAACGCCTATCACGGCGATGTCTCCGCAGTGTTGCTCAAGGATGGGCAGCTCCTCACGGCGCTCGAGGAGGAACGCTTTCGCCGCATCAAGCATTGGGCGGGCTTCCCTACGCTGTCGATCCAGCGCTGCCTGGAGATGGCGGGCATCTCCGGCGCTGAGCTGAGCCACGTTGCGATCAGCCGCGATCCGAAGGCGCATCTGCTGCGCAAGGCCCTCTTCACGCTCACGAAGCGCCCGAATCTCTCCATCGTTCGCGACCGCCTGCGCAACGCCGGCCAGCTGCGCGATGTACGGACGCCGCTCGCCGCGGCGCTCGGGATGCCGGTAGGCAAGCTGCCGAAGCTCCACTATGTGGAGCATCATCCATCGCATCTCGCGAGCGCGTTCTTCGTCTCGCCGTTCGAGGATGCCGCCATCTGCGCCATCGATGGCTTCGGCGACTTCGTGTCGACCTCGATGGCGGTGGGGCGCGGCAACCACTTCGACGTGCTCGCGCGCGTGTACTTCCCGCACTCGCTCGGGATGCTTTACACCGCCGTGACGCAGTACCTCGGCTTCATGGGCTACGGCGACGAGTTCAAGATCATGGGGCTCGCTCCGTACGGCGAGCCGGAATTCGTGCCCGAGCTCAGGAAGCTCGTGAAGCTGAAGGCGGGCGGCACCTTCGAGCTCTCGCTCGAGTACTTCCGCCACTGGAACGAGGGCGTCGACATGGAGTGGAGCGACGGCTATCCGACGCTCGGGCGCGTGTACTCGCCGGCGCTAGAGAAGCTTCTCGGACCGCCGCGAAACAAGGATGCGCCGCTCACGAAGCGCGACGAGAATCTGGCTCGCTCACTACAGGCCGTGTACGAGGAGTGTGCATTCCACGTACTGAACGGGCTCTGGGAGCGCACGAAGAATCCACGCCTGTGCATGGCCGGCGGATGCGCGATGAACAGCGTGGCAAACGGGAAGGTGCGCGCCAACACGCCGTTCGAGGAGCTGTACATCCAGCCCGCATCCGGCGACAACGGAACCGCGCTCGGCGCCGCATTCTACGTGTGGAATCAGACGCTCAGGAAGCCGCGGTCGTTCGTGATGGAGCACGGCTACTGGGGCACTTCGTATCCGGCCTCCGACGTTGGCCCGCTGGTCGATGCGCGGCGCGACGCCGAGTGGAGGTACGATCGCGTCACGTTCGACGACGAGGCGGGCGTGTGTCGTCGCGCGGCAGAGCTCATTGCCGAGGGGAATGTGGTTGGGTGGTTCCAGGGGCGCATGGAGTGGGGGGCGCGCGCGCTCGGCAATCGCAGCATTCTAGCCGATCCGCGGCGGGCGGACATGCGCGACCTGATCAATACGAAGATCAAGTTCCGGGAGAAATTCCGCCCCTTCGCGCCGTCGATTCTGGAGGAGGCGTTGGACGAGTACTTCGTGGATGCGGCGCCCGATCCGTTCATGCAGCAGGTGTACGCCGTGCGACCGGACAAGCGCGCAGTGCTGCCCGCGATCACGCACGCGGACGGGAGCGGTCGCTTGCAGACTGTGAGCGAGCGCACAAATCCCCGATACTATCGGCTGATCCAGGAATTTTCTCGCATTTCCGGCGTCCCGGTCGTCCTCAATACGAGCTTCAATGAGAACGAGCCGATCGTCGATACTCCGGAACAGGCGCTCGACTGCTTTCTCCGCACGCGTATGGATGCGATCGTGGTTGGGAACACCGTCATTCGCAGGCAGAAAAGCAGCGAGTCGGTTAGCTTACCATGAGGCTGCGTCGTCGTATCTCGTCCCGTAGCTGACACTTAGACCCGATAGGATGTCCGAACTCCTTCCCTCCGGCGAAACGGTTCCGGTCAACGCGCTCAGCGCGCCCTCGACCTGGCCGCGCGTGCTCACCTCGGCGGACGCTCCGCGCCAGGGCGGCGCGGGCGACCTGGGTGATCTCAAGGAAATTCTCGGGATCGTGCGGCGGCGGCGCTGGCTGGTGCTGTCCTTCGCCTCGCTCGGTGCAGGCATTGCCGCCTACTTCGCGTACTCTGCGAAGCCAGTCTTTCTTGCGTCGGCATCGGTGCGCATCGCCGATGCGCGCAACGCGCTCAGCGGCGGCATTGCCGATGCACCGCGCGACAACATCGGCAGCAGCTACTCCGTCGATCCGGTGCTCTCGCAGATTCAGGTGCTCAAGAGCCGCGAGGTCGCGGCGGAGGCCGTGCGCAGGCAGCCGCTCGGACTGATCGTGTACCCCGAGGGTTTTCCGGCAAGCGACGTTGACCAGGTGAAGGTCGACAGCCTCCAGCTTCGAAGCACTGCAATAACGGTCGACTTCGACGCGGACAGCTACACGCTTCACGAGAGCGGGCACGATCTCACTGCGCGCTACGGCCAGCCGCTGTCGGTTGCGGGCGTGACGCTCGCGATCGTGCGGCGGCCGGCGCGTCGCAGCGCGATCATCGGTGTTCTCTCCAAGTACAACGCCATCGGCATGCTGCTGGACGGCGTAGATGCGCGGCCGCGAAAGAGCACCGACGTCGTCGATGTCACCTACCGCGCAAACGATCCGTTTGTCGCGCAGCAGGTCGTGAACTCGATTGTCGATTCGTACAAGGAAGTCAACGCGGACATTGCGCAGCAGCAGTCGCGCCGTCGCCGCGAGTTCATTCAGGAGCAGTTGAAGCAGACGGACTCGCTGTTCGCTGATGCCACTGGCGCGCTGAGCAACTATCGCACGCAGGTGCAGGTGTACGGCTCGGACGCGCGCGTGGCGGCCGAACAGACCGGGTTGATGACGCTCGACGTGACGCGCGAGCAGCTCGCGGCGGACAAGAATACGCTGCAGTCGCTGCTCGACAATCTGCAGAACGGCTCGAAGGATACGCACAGCGAGCGACTGGACGCGCTCATGGCGTCGCCCGGCGTCGCGGAGAACACGGTGGTGACCGCGTTGTTCGGCCAGTACATCCAGCTTCGCACGAAGCGGGATTCACTCACGACGGGTGGATGGTCGTCGGCGAAGAGCAATCCCGATGTCATGAAGCTCGACACGCTCATTGCGACGACGCAGGCGGGACTGCTCTCCGCCGTTCGCAGCAACGTGCAGGCAGTCGACGCGCGCCTGGCGTCGCTCGACGCGCTGCGCACGCGGAACTCCGCGCAGATGCAGAAGCTCCCCGGCGTGCAGGCCGTCGAGGCTCGGCTTCTTCAGCGAGTGGAGACCGCGCGCAAGATGGCGGATCAGTTGCGCGAGGAGTATCAGCGCGCGCGCATCTCGGAGGCTGTGGAAGTCGGCCAGGTGGAGCTGGTGGATCTCGCCGTGCAGCCCGACACGCCGATCGGGCGCGGCGCGCTGTTCCGCATCTTCACGGGGCTGATCATCGGCCTGATGCTCGGCGGTGGCGCGGCGGTGCTCGCGGAACGGCTCAACACCACCGTGCGCAGGCGTGACGACGTCGAGCTGATGCTCCACGTGCCGGGGCTCGCGGTGATTCCTCAGATCTCGACGCCGCGCAAGCTCGGCTCACTGGGACGTGCGCTCAAGCTGCCCGGGATGACCGTGCGCCGCGACAAGTACTCGAGCGATGCGCTCGTGACGATCAGCGACTTCGGATCGGTGGGCGCGGAGGCGTACCGCACCCTTCGCACGAACCTGATATTCTCGCAGGCGATTCAGACGCTCCGCACGATCGTGGTGACGAGCCCGTCGCCGAAGGACGGGAAGACGACCACGGCCGCCAATCTCGCGGTGACGTTCGCGCAGCAGGGGATGCGCGTGCTCATCATCGATTGCGACATGCGGAAGGCGCGCCTCCACTATCTGTTTCAACTGCCGCGCGAACCGGGCTTTTCGCAGCTGCTCGCGAAGCAGGCGACGATCGAGCAGGTGGTGCAGCAGACGTCGGTGGAGAATCTGTCGCTCATCGCCGCGGGGCTGCTGCCGGCCAATCCGTCGGAGCTGCTCGGCAGCGCGATCGCGCGCTCGACTATCGAGTCGCTCTCGACGAAGTACGACATCGTGATTCTCGATACGCCGCCCGTGCACGTCGCGGCCGACGCGCTCATTCTCGGCAGCATGGCGAACGGAGTATTGCTCGTGCTTCGGGCCGGCTACTCCGAGCGCGAGGCGGCGCAGCAGGCGCTGCAGCGGCTGCTCAATGTCGGGGCGCACGTGGTGGGCGCGGTGCTCAACGATCCCGACCACAAGGTGCCCGAATATGGCGCCTATTACTACTATTACGACTACCACGACGAGAAGGTCGAGGCGTAGCAGCGGTTGGTCGTGGCGACCGCGATGAGCGACCGCCTCGCATCGCCCGAGCTCGCGCTCCTTCTGCACGCCGCGGCGAGTGACGGCACGGTGGCTGCGCGCGATCGCACGCGAGAGCTCGCGCAGGATGTTGTCAGCTGGCCGCGCTTCCTCGAGCGCGCGGTGCAGCATGCCGTGATTCCGCTGATGGATCACGAGCTTGGGCGCCACGCGGCCGATCTGGTCGCCCCCGAGGTGGCCTCGTGGCTTCGCGCAGCCGCGCAGGAGGGCGCAGTTCGAAGCTTGCGTCTCACGGGGGAGCTCGTGGCCGTGCAGCGCGTGCTGAGTGGCGCCGGCATCGACGCGATCCCCTTCAAGGGGCCCACGCTCGCGGCGCTCGTGTACGGCAACCTGTCGCTGCGACAGTTCGAGGATCTCGACATTCTCGTGCGCGACCGTGAGCTCGATCGCGCGCGCGCGGCGCTCCTGGCGGCCGGCTTTGCGCCGGTGCTGGAGCTGAACGAGGATCAGCGCGCCTCGATCGTGCTCTCCGGGCACCACGAGCAGCTGTACCACGCGGAGAGTGGCAGCACGGTGGAGCTCCACTGGTCGCTGAACAATCGGGCGCTCACGCACGATGCCTTCGAGCACGAGTGGTGGAGGGGCCGGCAAACGGTCACGATCGGCGGCTTTGCGATGGAGACGCTGGGTCCGGAGCGATTGCTGCTCTATCTGTGCATGCACGGTGGAAAGCATTCGTGGGCACGACTGAGCTGGCTGTGCGATCTGCAGCGCGCACTGCGCACGTACGCGCGCGCGGACTGGAGCGAGATCTGGCTGCTCGCGCGCGCGAACGGTGCGACGCGGATGGTCGCGATCGGCCTCGCGCTCGTCGAGGAGCTGTTCGATGGGCAGTCGCTCACGGCTCCTGCATGGGCGGCTCGGCCGCGCGATGCGCACGCCGACCGGCTGTGCACCCTCATCGCGCGCCGACTCCGCGACGAGCCGATTCCCAAGCGCCCGCTCGATTTTCGCGTCCAGCTCCAGTCGCGCGAGCGATACGGGGATCGCCTTCGCTATACTTGGCATATTCTCGCGGCACCGCACGCGTCCGACGTAGCGCTCCTCGGACTTCCTTACAGTCTTCACTTCATGTATTACGTCCTTCGCCCAATGCGCCTTGTCTGGAAGAATCTCGTTCGTCGCACCGCCGGCCACCCTTGGCCTCGCCGGAAATAGAATGAAATTGACGAGAATTTTGCGTGCGACAATGCTCGTGCTCTCGGTGCTGTCGCTGGCGTCGTGTCTAACGCCTCGAGGTCGCGCTCCCGACCAGGTCCCGCCTCCTCAGCCTCGCACCGATGGTGAGATTCCGGTAGGTCCACCCGCGATGCTGCATCCGGGGGACTCCGTGCGCATCGCAGTCTGGCGAAATCCGGAGCTCAGCGGCGCATTTCTCGTATCGGACGACGGCACAATCCAGCATCCGCTCTATCAGGTTATTCACGTGGCGCAGGTACCGCTCGATTCGGTGACGGCGCGCATCGGCGCATTCCTCACGCAGTACACGACGACCCCCCAATTCGTCGTGCAGCCGGCGTTCCACATCGTCGTACGCGGAGAGGTTCGCAGCCCGGCCGTTTATACCGTACCACTCGAGGCAACGCTGGGCAGTGCCATCGCCGTTGCCGGCGGGCCAACCGCGGAAGCGCAGCTGCGGAAGGTTATTCTCGTGCGCGACCAGCACACGTACCATCTCGACCTCTCCGATCCGGCGGCGCCGTGGACCGCAACGCCAATTCGTTCGGGCGATCAGTTGATCATCGGGCGAAAGAGCAATTTATTCTTCGGGACGATTCTTCCACTCGTTACCGCCTCGGCGGCCGTAGCGTCGCTCATCAGCGTGCTGCGGCACTATTGAGCGCTTAGTTACAAGACGGTCAATTGGCGCCGCCGCGCAAGGGACGTAGATTCCGGCATACTGTCCGATCGCCCACGCATTGATTGGCCGAGCGGTCAGTCTCGTAAGGATTTGTTTTCAATAAGGCGTGAATCTCGCTAGCGGCCTGCTCCTTGCAAATCGATATGAAACACCAGCATACGCATTGGATCGGCGGTATCGACAAGGTCTGAACGATTTCAGTTCGCCACGCGTATTTAGTCGGTGCCGCACTTCGTTTCCCAATAACGTTGGAGAGCTGCAGGATGCCGAACAACACGGATGGCCAGAGCCGAAGCAATCGCGGATTTGCCGCGATGGACGTCGATCAGCAGCGCGAGATCGCCAGCAAAGGCGGACGCGCCGCACACGAGCAGGGCACCGCTCACGAATTTTCTCCTGACGAAGCTCGCGCCGCGGGACGGAAGGGCGGAGTGTCGGTGAGCAAGAATCGCCAGCACATGTCCGAGATCGGACGCAAGGGCGGCGAAGCGCGCGGTCGCAAGCAGGGTCGCGGCAACGGCAGCGCAGCTCGTGAGAACGGCGCAGCACCGGAGTCGAACGGCGGCGATGGCGCGATGTTCGGTCCGCCCAATCCACTCGATGTGATCAACGAAATCTGATCGATCACGTAGTCGTAGATGAAAGCGGGGCCGCGTTTCTCACGCGGCCCCGCTGCTTGTTTTTTTGGATGTATTCTTTTCGTTTGCCGAAAGCGCGACTCTAACGTCCTGCAAACTCGAGAGCCTCCCTTGGTATCGCGATCAAGTCCGTCATGGCCGGCAACGCGTGGCCCACGACAGGCAAAAGCGGAATGCCCTTTTCCGCGAAAACGTGCGTTGCGCCGCCGCGAGGATCCAAATCCCCGCGCCGGCAGAAGCAGACTTCGAAGCCCGATGCATCGAGGAAGCTGAGAAGCTCGGACGGGGGGGCGACCCGCTGCAACCACTTCTCGAAGTATTCGAAGTAGACGGCCTGGACGACGCGTGCCTTCAGCGAGCGAGCGGCGCCGCGCAGCGCCGGAAGTTCATAGCCCTCAACGTCCAGCTTCAAGAGCTCGACGCAGGCAATCCCGGCCTTCTCGACATAATCGTCAACTCTGATACACGGCACCTGGACACCTTTGCCATCGGAGCTGATGTGCGAAGCGCCGGACTGGCCATGGTCAATTTCGAAGGAAACCACGCCGGGCGTATCGGATACAGCTGCCTCGTTCAAGGTCAGGCGCATGGCCGGGTAAAGCGCCTTGGTCTTCTCGATCGAATGCACCAGTGAAGCGTTCGGCTCGAACAGATGAAAGTCGATCGCTTTGCCGTGCCGTCCAGCGAGGCCAAAGCTCAACAGTCCATGGTTGGCGCCCACATCGAGAAACGTTCCGCCGTTGGCGAAGAGCTTGTCGGCGATCGAGAAAAAATCCTCCTCGAATCCCTGATCGATGACGATCAGCCGCAGAAATGCGTCGCCCATTTCGGCGTAACCGAAGGCATCGCCGCGTATACGCACGAGCTGCAGGGTAGGCTCGCCCGTCAGCTTCATCCATGTCGTCATGAGACGGTGCCGCCGCAGAAACCTCGGAAGTTTTTCGACGATCGTGGCGGCGGTTGGAAGCATTCCCCTATCGCCGTCCCCCAAACCGATACGCCGTAAAATCCTTCCACATCTGCTCCACGCTCCCCGCCAACATCGTCACCTTATACGGCTGCCCAACCTTCGCCGCATCCACTATCGAAATCGTATACGTCGCCGTCGTTCCCACCGCCCTCGGCGCGAAATCCTCCACGCGATACACGTAGATCCCCTGCAGAGCCACCGTCTTTCCCGCCGCCTTCGTCTGGTCGACGTTCAGCATCGCCGGAATTCGCACCTTCTCCACCGGCACGATCTCCACACCGTCGCGGTAGATCTTCATGTCCTTGAAGTTTCCCTCGTCGATGCCCTGGATCTTGTCCGCCTC
>PLMM01000076.1 GCA_003142495.1 Gemmatimonadota bacterium
GTGGATGTAGCTGATCTCCTTCAGCTTGAGCGCGCCCTCGAGTGCAGCCGGGAAGTTGTAGCCACGGCCCAGATACAGAAAGTTCGTGACGTCCTTGAACTGTTCCGCAATCTCCTCGATCGCCGGCGCCGTCTCGAGAATCTCCGCGATCTGGTCGGGAAGCTTCTGCATCGCTCCCACAATGCGCTTCCCCTCGAGCTCCGTCAGCCCCCGCAGCCGCGCGAGCTTGAGCGCGAACAGCGCGAGCGCCGTCACCTGGCTCGAGAACGCCTTCGTCGACGCGACGCCGATCTCCGGGCCCGCGTGGATGTAGATACCGCCGTCCGACTCGCGCGCGATCGTCGAGCCGACCACGTTCACGATGCCGAGCGCGCGCGCACCACGACGCTGCGCCTCGCGCATCGCCGCCAGCGTGTCCGCCGTCTCGCCCGACTGCGAGATCACGATGCACAGCGTCTTGTCGCTGATGATCGGATTGCGATAGCGCAGCTCCGACGCGTACTCGACTTCCACCGGCACGCGCGCCAGCTCCTCGATCAGGAACTCGCCGATGAGCGCCGAATGCCAGCTCGTGCCGCACGCCGTGATCAGGATGTTGTCGAACTTGAGCAGCTCTTCGGGCTTCAAATTCAGGCCGCCGAGCTTCGCCGACCCTTCATCCATGAGCAGGCGGCCGCGCATCGTGTTCTTCACGGTGTCGGGCTGCTCGAAGATCTCCTTGAGCATGAAGTGCGCGAAGCCGCCGCGCTCGATCATGTCGAGATCCCAGTCGATGCTCGCGACCGCGCGCTCGAGCGGCAGCGCGTTCATGTCGATGATCCGATAGCCGTTGCGATCCAGTACCGCGAGATCGCCGTCGTCCATGTAGATCACCTGGCGGGTGTGCGCGAGAATCGCCGAGACGTCGCTCGCGACGAAATATTCCCCCTCGCCGAGTCCGATCAGGAGCGGGCTTCCCTTGCGCGCCGCGACGATCTTGTCGCGGTCCTCGCTGCACACCACCGCTATGCCGTACGTCCCTTCCACCTTCGTCAGCGCCTCGATCACGGCCTGCTCGAGATTGCCGTCGTACACCTCTTCGATCAAGTGCGCGAGCACCTCGGTGTCGGTGTCGGAGCGGAAGGTATGGCCGAGATCCTCGAGCGCCTGACGCAGCGCCGAGCCGTTCTCGATAATGCCGTTGTGCACGACTGCGATCTTCTCGTCGCAGCTCATCTGCGGATGCGAGTTGATGAAGTTCGGCGCGCCATGCGTCGCCCAGCGGGTGTGCGCAATGCCGAGCGTCCCGTTGATCGGTGTCGACGCGACGAGATTCTCGAGCTCGAGAATCTTCCCCGCAGCCTTACGCGTCTCGACGCCCTTCCCGTTCATGATCGCGATCCCCGCCGAGTCGTAGCCACGATACTCGAGTCGCTTCAGCCCCTCGAGAAGCATTGGCGTCGCCTGCCGTGGCCCGACATATCCGACTATTCCGCACATAGACCGCGTTCCCGATAAAAGTCAGCGCAGCGCATCCAGCGGTACGCGCGATCGCGCGACCAGATCACGCGCCTCGTCATCTGTTAGTGCCTCGGCAATCACCCGCACGATCGGCTCCGTTCCCGACGGCCGCACGTGCACCCACCGATCGTCCCACGAAAGCCGCAACCCATCCTGCGTGTCGACGACTGCATCTGCGAAGGTCGCTCGCAATGAGCTATACACCGTGTCGAGCGGCGCGTTCGGTCGGTCGAGCTTGTCCTTCACGATCCGATACTGCGGATAGCGCGCGAGCACCTTCGACAACGGCTCGCCATCCTCGACCAGCATCTGCAACAGCATCGCCACACCCACCGGCGCGTCACGCCCCAAATGCAGCTCGGAGAGAATCACCCCTCCGTTTCCTTCACCGCCGATCGCGGCACCTTCCTTTCGCATCCTCAGCGCCACGTTTACTTCACCAACCGGCGCGCGTATGACCGTTGTTCCCGCTTCCTTCGCCACATCATCGACGATTCTGCTCGTCGACAGGTTCGCCACCACCGGCCCCGGCCTGTACCGAAGCGCCAATCGCGCGGCCAAGGCCAACGTCCAGTCCTCGCCGATAGCCTTTCCAGCGTCCGACACGAGCGCCAACCGGTCTACGTCGGGGTCGGTTGCCAGTCCGACGTCAGCGCCTGTGGAGAGCACGAGTCGTTCCAATTCACCGAGGTTCGGCGCGACGGGCTCAGGCGGCCGCTTGAAGCGCCCGTCCGTCTCCAGATTGACGCCCGTCACCCTGCATCCAAGACGTTCCAACAGCTGTGGCAGGATTGCGCCGCCGGCCCCGTTGGCGCAGTCCAGCGCGATTCGAAACGCGCGTTCGCGGATGCGGCCAACCTGTATGAATGGAAGCGACAGCACACGCGAGATGTGCCGCTCGATCGCCTTGGTGTCCTGGGTCACATCCCCGAGCCTGTCCCATGTGGCGTACGTGATCTCGCTTTCGACGACCGCGCGCATCGCCGCCCCCTCCTCCGCATCGAGAAAGAGCCCGCTCGCGCCGATGAACTTGAGCGCATTCCACTCGATCGGATTGTGGCTCGCGGTAATCGCGAGGCCGCCGGCCGCATGCGCGTCCTCGACGGCCAGCTGAATTGTCGGCGTCGGCGCGAGGCCGACGTCGAGCACGTCGCAGCCGACGCTCTCGAGCGCCGCGATCGTCGCGCGATGAAACATCGGACCCGACAAACGTGAGTCGCGCCCGACCACGATCGTCCGCGATGCGCCGGCCTTCAGTGCCCACGCGCCAAATCCCGCCGCGAACTTCGAAATCACCGCCGGCGTCAACCCATCTCCCACACGTCCCCGCACTCCCGACACACTGACCATCAGTTTCTCGTACACGCGACCGCCTCCCGATTCGTTAGCAAAAAGCTAGCGCGTGCCCTCGCACCAGCAAACGACGCAACTCGTTACACCACGCGCTCTCACGCGTGAATACGGGAGGAGAGCGGCCCGCCTTTCTCCGTGGTTTCGCACCCCCGTCTTTGCCCCGGATAC
>PLMM01000420.1 GCA_003142495.1 Gemmatimonadota bacterium
AGCGCCTCGAGCTCGCGCAGCACGGCTCGCGCGTCGTCGCGGAGGTGGTCCGCGTACTCGACGGCGCCTGCGACTTCGCCGTCAATGGCGACGAATGCACGAAGCCCCGCATCCTGATCGAAGCGCGCATCGAGCGTACGCAAGTCATCGCTCGACTTTGGATACCGATCGCTGATGAGCGTTCGAGCACCTACAACGACTTCGTGCCCCTCGACATGTCCCGTCACGCCCGCGCCCGGCGCCTCCGCAATGTCCGACGCTCGAGGGAGAACGCCCCCAATTTCCCTGGCAGCGAGTTGCGCCGCTTCCACGAGCGTTCGCGCGAGAAGATGACCGGAGCCCTGCTCGACGCCGCCTGCGAGGCGGAGCAGCTCGCGCTCAGTCCACTTTCCACGTGTGAGGACCCGTGCCACCTCGGGCCGGCCGATGGTTAGTGTACCGGTTTTGTCGAGGACCACGACCGTGGTCATTCCGATCTGCTCCAACGCGCCGCCATTACGTACGATCACCTGTCGACGGGCAGCGCGGTTGATGCCGCCGATAATGGCGATCGGAGTGGCCAGGATGAGCGGACACGGGGTCGCGACGACCAATACGGCAAGCGCTCGCCGCGGATCCCCGCTCCACATCCACGCCACGGCGCACACGAGCAGGGTGGCAGGGGTGAACCAGATGGCATAGCGGTCTGCGAGCCGTTGAAACGGAGCCTTGCTTTCTTCTGCGGAACGAACCAGCTCGACGATTCGGTAGTACTGGCTTTCGCGTGCGATCGCCGTGGCGCGAACCGTGAGCTGCCCTTCACCATTTCCGGTGCCGCTTTGTAGTTCGGAGCCTGCGCTCACCTCGAGCGGTAACGGCTCACCGGTCAGCCGGGACACATCAACAGCGGACTGACCATCGAGCACGAGTCCGTCGCATGGCACGAGCTCACCTGGGCGAACGATGAACACCTCGCCGATTCTGACTTGCTCCGCGGGAATATCCTCGATCGCGTCCTCATGCATCCGATGCGCGATCCGCGGCGCCGCTGCTTCGAGCTCTCGAACGGCAGCTGACGCACGACCTTCGGCGTAGCGCTCCAGCGCCTCGCCGCCCGTTTGCATGAGGACGATCACGAGCCCGGCCAGCGGCTCGCCGAGTGCAACCGATCCCCCCACGGCCAGTGCGGCGACGAGATCGGTCGCCAGATGTCCGCGTGCGGCCTGCATCAGTGTGCGCACCACCACGGGCACGCCCGTGAGCAACAGTCCTGCGTACCAGACGCCATCGCGAATCGCACCGGCATGCGGGCGATTGCCAAGTCGTGCCCACAGCCAGCACGCCGCGCCGGCGAGCAGGAATGCGCCCGCTGCCAGCGGCAGAACATTGGCACGCGTCCAAACGCGGCGTGCTTCGACGGTCGTCGCTGTGCCTGTGGAGATCGTCAAGAGTCCTTCATGCGCCGAAGATTACTACGGCTGGACGACGCACGGCTGCCGCGAAGATGTATGTCGGCGTTCGCCTGACGGACATGCGGTGGCCGTACGGTATCGTCCGGAAGCTCCCGCACATTTTCGTCAGCCGTGATCATCGTGCCACCGGCCTGGAATCCCTCTTCATAGACGACATGGAAATCGAGTTTGCCGGGGCTGCCCGGGAAGTGACCGGTTCTTGTCACATCGTCCGCGTCAACGGCAAGACCATCCTGCTCGACTGCGGACTGTTTCAGGGGCATCGCAGCGATGCGGAAATGAAAAATCGATCGCTCCCGTGCCCGATCGACCAAATCGACGCAGTCGTGCTTTCGCATGCTCATCTGGATCATTCCGGACGGCTGCCATTTCTCGTGAATCACGGATTCTCCAAGTCGATTCACGCGACGAAAGCGACGGCGGATTTGTGCGTCATCATGCTCGCCGACAGCGCGCACATTCAGGAGAGCGACTTCGAGTTTCTCAACCGCCATGGTCGCACGGTCAGCCCACCACTATATGGTTTGCGAGATGCCGCCCGGGTGGACGAGCTCATGCAGCGGCACGCGTACGAAGAATGGTTCGACGTTTGCGCGGGTGTGCGCGCGCGCTTCTTCGATGCGGGACACATCCTGGGCTCCGCATCGGTCGTGCTCGAGCGCACAAGCGGCGCGGACGCTTCGCGCCTGATCTTCTCCGGCGACATCGGACGCGCCGGGCTGCCGATCATCCGCGACCCCGCTCCTCCAGCTGACGCAGCCGACGTAGTGATCATGGAGTCCACTTACGGTAACAGGGACCACGAGAGCGTTGCATCGTCACGCGAGCATCTCGGTCGCGTCGTGCGCGAGACCGCTGCGCGCGGCGGCCGGATCCTCATTCCCGCTTTCGCCGTCGGACGAACACAGGAGCTCGTGTACGACCTGCAGGTGCTCTCGCGCGAGAACGCAATTCCACCAATTCCCATCTTCATCGATAGCCCGTTGGCGACGGCGGCAACAGGGGTGTTCGAGCAGAACACGGACGTGTTCGATCGCACGGAGGGCCCCGTTCGCGAAATCGAGCGGTTGTTTCAATTCGAACGAGTCACGTACACGAGTAGTACCGAAGAGTCCAAGAAACTGAACACGCGCGTCGGTCCGATGATTCTGATTGCCGGATCGGGGATGGTGGAGGGAGGCCGAATTCTCCATCACTTGCTGAACGGCGCCTCGAATCCTCGTAATACAATTCTCATCGTGGGCTTCCAGGCCGAGAACACGCTCGGTCGACGTATTGTGGAACGGCGGCCCGTCATTCGCGTGCTTGGAACCGAGGTGGAGCTTCGCGCCACCGTCGACATCATCAATGGGTACAGCGCGCACGCGGACCGCACCGAGTTGGTAGAATGGATTGGAGCGGTTCGCCGCACGTCTCCGAAATTGCGACAGGTGTATCTGGTGCATGGAGAAGCGGCGGCGCAGGAGGCGCTTGCCGGCACGCTTGGCTCGCAGAGCTATGCCGTGACGTGTCCGGTGCTTCACGACAGGATTTCCTTCTGAGCACGAGGATAACGGGCCCGCGCGAGCTGCGCCGGGCGCACGTGTCAGGAATTCCCTGACGCGCTCGTAGGCAAATGTCGCGCAAATCTGCTCTCCTTCCCGACATACACCGCATGCACGGGGCAGTAGAATATCGATTTCGCAATGAACGGTCAATCGCGAACGTGGCGAAGAATGAGCTACCGGAGTGTCCGGCACGCTGATTCGCGTGAAGCAGGGTGACAGAGGTCTGATGAGGCCGAATGACCAGGATGGCGTTCCGTTCGTCACGCAGCCTCCGATCAAGCTTGGAGCCACGCCCGAACGTTCGCGCTGGCGAGCGGGCACCGGCTGGGCATCAATGATCGACCTGATCGACGTCGTGCTCGTCGACGACCATGCCATAGTCCGCACCGGCCTCAAGGCTGTGCTCAACATCGCGCGTGACATTCGTGTCATCGGCGAGGCAGCCAACGGAATCGATGGCGTATCGATGGCGCAGCGCCTCAAGCCGCACGTGGTCATCATGGACCTCACGATGCCGGGCGGGGACGGCGTCGCGGCCACGAACGCACTGGTTGGGCTGCCAAATGCGCCCAAGATTCTCATCCTCACGATGCACACCGAAGAGGAATATTTACTCCCTGTGCTCAAGGCGGGCGCTTCCGGCTACCTCGTCAAGAGTGCAGCGGATCGCGAGCTCGTAGACGCGGTTCGCGCAGTCGCTCGCGGCGAGATGTACGTGCAGCAGAACGCCGGACATGTGCTCGCCCGCGGCTTTCTCGCCAAGGATCCGGCTGGCAAAGAACGCGCGCGATTCGATCGTCTTACCGAACGTGAGCGCGAGGTGCTGGTGCTCATCGCGCGCGGATATTCCGCTCCAGAAATCGGTGAGCGACTTTCGATCAGCCCGAAAACCGTCGATACATACAAGCAGCGCGTGAACGAAAAGCTCGGCGTCGCGCACCGCGCGGACTACGTGCGCATCGCGATGCGGCTCGGCCTCCTCGCCGAGGAGTAGCGCTAGGAACGCCCGTACTCGTGGCGCGCTGCTGCGATGCACGCCAGAACCCACGCGCCTCCAGCGAGATACCCCGCCGTCACGTCACTCAGATAGTGTACGCCGAGGTAGAGCCGGCTGAAACCGATCGCGACGATGAGAATCGCGGCGCCGATCGCGATCGCGATGCGCGCCCGCGCGCTGGTGACGTGGTCGCGGAGCAGATACGCGAGCATCGCATATGTCACCAGCGAGTTCATCGCATGCCCGCTCGGGAAGCTCCACGAGTGGCTCGAAATGAATTCGGATGCGACGTCGGGGCGCGCGCGCCGAAACGCCAACTTGAGCACCTCGTCGAGCACGACTCCGCCCACGATGGCGACGGTCCAGATCGTGAACGACCGCCACTCGCGGCGCACAGCCAACACGATCGCGAAGATGACGTCGACGGCAAACAGGAGCTGCGCACCCAGCCAGCTCACGAACACGAACGCGCTCTCGCCTCGCTCTGTCCCGTGAAGCTGCAGCCAGTTGAGAACCGAGAGATCGAGACGAGTGAGCCACGCCTGTTCGCTGAACTCATCCGCCAGCACGGCGAATCCCCAGAGCAGCAGCGCGATCATCGCCAGCAAGAGGAACAGCCGCACTCCAACCACGGCGGATCGCGCCGGATCAGGGGCGACCCTATCCAGGCGCGAAGCTCGCTTGCTCACGACTGGGGCTTCGCTCGCCCCGCTGACTTTCTGGCCGCGGCCACGCTGTCTTCCCGCGCCTCGCGCGCCTCGATTGCGGCGCTCTCGTGATGCACGCCGACCACGGCGCCCGTAATCGCGTTGACATTCACTTCCTGAATTCCCGACTTGCCCTGCACCTTCACGTCGAATGAATAGATCAGCCGGCCGTGCTCTCGCTCGAGCTCCTCGGCCGCGACCTGACCGTGCCTCACCCTGTGGAGTGCGGTCGTGCGGGCCGAGTCCAGTGAGATCTTCGCTTCGGCGGCCAACACCGGATCGACTTTCGGGGGGCTCGACGCTGCGGCTTGTTGCGCGCGAGCGAGCTGCGGCACGGAGGCCGCGAGCGCGAGAGCGCTGATATAGAGTCGTGTGCGAAGCATTGCCATCTCCTGAGACGTGAGGACCGGAAGCTAGTGTCACGACCTGACGCTCCCATTACGCTGGTCGGAGCGGAGAGTGCGGGAATGTCACCGGAAAGACAGGAGTCGCCGCCGGCGTCGTTGGCAACACGGGTGCGCAACGGGTGTAATCACGGAGTCAGCGATCCGTCGTATCATGGTAGCGACATTGCTACATTGAAGCCCAACGCACCCCGAATCAGAGCAGTCATGATCGCTGTGCTCATTTCGCCACCCCACTCGACACCAATCGCCGCTCGTGACGGATCCGGTTGTGCCGGATGATGGGTAACACCACGGGTCGCGAACTTCTGCGTCCGCTCACCGAGTGGGCAGAGGTCGAATCGAGAGTCTTGCGTACGCTCGTCTATGCGGTCATCGCACTCATGGTGATCGGCCTGACGGCGCAACGAAGCTATTACCCACATCCCCATTGGACGTTTTGGATCTTCCGTGCTTCGTTCTGGCATCTCGTGCATGGACAGAATTTGTACGCGCGCTACGGAAATCATGATCTGTTCAAATACAGCCCAACGGCCGCGTTGTTCTTCGCACCATTCGCATGGCCATCGTTCGTGGTCGGACTCCTTCTTTGGAATGCCGTTAACGCCGCCGCCCTGATCATAGCGATGAACCTCATCTTGAATCGCAATGATACAACGCTCGCGCTCTTACTGCTGATACCGGAGTTGTTCAACGCCTTGCAGGCTTCGCAGAGCAATGCACTGGTAGCCGCGCTCATCCTCGCAGCGTTCGCGGCCCTCGAACAGGGGCGACAGCTACGCGCCGCTCTGTCTATCGCGCTTGGAGTTGCGATCAAGATCTTCCCCATCGCGGCTCTGAGTCTCGCGCTGTTTCATCCGCGACGTGCTCGCGCGATCATGATTCTAGCTGTTACCGGTGCCGTGCTGTTCCTTCTTCCGCTGATCGTCACGTCTCCCACGATGCTTCTGGCACAGTACGGCTGGTGGCACGATGTCGAGACTTTCGATGCGCTTGAGCGCGGCGCCTCAGTCATGCAGATGTTGAACCAGGCGCTTGGCGTGACGTGGCCCAATTGGCCTGTACAACTCGCAGGGACGATCGTTCTGCTCCTCCCGCTTGCACGACGCGAACGGTGGCGGTGCAGACACTTCCGGTTGACCTATCTCGCCTCGCTGCTGGTGTTCGTGGTGATCTTCAACCACCAGGCGGAGCGACCCTCATTCGTCATTGCGGCGACGGGAGTGGCGATCTGGTTCGTGGAGTCGCCGCGCGACCGCCTTCGCCTTGCGCTCGCTCTCTTGAGCCTCACCGGCCTACTGGCGTGGGGCTATGTACCGGTGTGGGTGATGATGCAATGCGAGCTGCTCGGGGTGTTGAAGCCGTCTACACGCCTGGTCCGATCATCGCTACCGAGCTTCAAGTGATGCCTGGCTACGCGTCATCCGCTCGGCGAGTGTGCGCCGCGCGAGCGCAATCCAATAGGCATTGGTAAGGCGCGCCTGTACCTCGGCTTTTGCAAAGAAGTCGTGATACTCATCGTGCCACTCCTTCATCGACTGAGCGGTGATCTCGTTCCACTCGCTCACGATCACGACGGGAAGCCCATCGTAGAGCGAGTCGAGCGGCGAGCGCTTGACGATGGGGATGTTGCTGAGGAGGAGAGATTCCCACGTGCGATGACAGTCCAGGCCATGACCGCGCGGGCTAACGACGAATGCATAGCGAGTCTTCTCGCGCCAGAGTTGACTGCGCGTCAGTTTGCGGCGTTGGAAGTCGACATTCGAATTATCGCGGAGCACGGAGTACGCTGCCTGTCGCGAGTCGGTCGGGTGGACGTAGTGTCCAATGTTGAAGTGGAAGTCGGCGTGCGCGCGTACGAGGCGATCGGCGTTCGCCGGCATCGTCGCTCGCAGCCGTTCGATCTCGTCCTCCTGCTGGCGTGGAGTCGCCTGCCAGTGTCCCCACTTGCGCCCATTCGCGATGGTGTGGAAATCGAGGCCGATGGGAATGGGAAATATCTTACCGCTGGTGTCGGTGCCGTCGAAGTTCTGGGCGAACCAGCAAATCAGATTGTCATTGGCGAGCAGATCGCCGGCTCCCTCGAGCTCCGAGGGAATGGCCAAGTCCTCATCGCCTGTGATGAGCGCAAACCGAGCGTTGATGTTCGGCAGCACCTGCTCGAGAAACACCGGAAGGGAATTCGCCCGTACCCACACTAGGTCGCCATCGCGGACATCGGAGTAATCATCGAGATCGAACGGCAGCGGCGGACGTCCGCCGCCGCGCTGCTTTCTGATGCAGTCGAAGCCGCCGTTGTGATCGCACAACAGCGCTAGCCCACGACTCCAGAGATACCGTGTTGGTGTGTAGGAGCTCCGAGTGTTGAGTCGTGCGCCGGCGAATGCAGTCAGCGCATTGAGAGTGTCGGCTGGCAACCGCCGCCAGTCGCTCACGTCAGCTCGCCGCTCTCGGTGACCTGAGACTGTGATGCTCGCAATGTCGCGCCATCGCTCCGTGCAATCGCAACCCAGAGCGCCGCGCACGTCACGCCGGCGAGTAGTCCGCCAAGCACGTCGGATGGCCAGTGCGCGCCCAAATACACTCGGGCTATCGCCGCAGCGACGACGAAGATGACGGCGACGCATCTCACCGCTCTGCGGCTCCCCGCGGAAGCGATCGTGCGACTGAGTACGAGCGTCCCAAGGCCGAAGATGACCACGGCCATCATCGCGTCAGCCGATGGGTAGGCGAGCCCTCCCGCCGCCGTCAACTTCGGGCTGATGCCGTGCGGCCGCGCACGATGGATCTCCAGCTTGAGAATGGCGTTCAACAGCTGCGCGGTGACGCACGCTGCTACGTAGTACCAGCCAGTGCGCCACCCATCTCTTCGAGAGATCAGGAGCGCGAAGAGAGTTGCCGCAGGGATTGCAAGCTTGCCGGACGCGAACGTCACCGCGAGGAGAGCGGCCGTCAGAACCGGCGATGCACTTGCTCGCAGCGAGAGAATCAAGTCGTGATCGATGATCGCAGTGCGCCCGGCGATCACCAAGGCGGTGAGAATCGAAAAGAGCACGAGTGCCACCAAGGCAAACCCAGCAGCGAAGAGATCTACTCGCTGGACAAACTTCGTCCGGCGGTAGATCTCCCCACGCGCATTGACGACCGTGACTGGCGCGCTCACGATGCTTCTCGCGAAGCGGGTCGACTCTTGCTTAGTGCGTGATCGCGAAGAAGCGGCTCGCGATCACTGGTCCACGCGCCGGTCGTCCGCCGGGGCCGGGAGGCGCATCGGCGGGCGCCGGACCGTACTCCGGCTGGAAGAGATACGCGACGTGCCGCACCGGATCGACCGCAATGGTCTTCGCGCCCCGCATCGTCGGCACCGTCGCGACGACCGTGTACTTGTCGCGCGAGTCCTGGTGCACGACCGTCACGCTGCTATCGCGACCAGCAGGGATGTAGATGAGCTTCTGTGAGGGATCCCAGCCGAGCGCGTCGACGCCGTTACCGTTGGCGATTGTCGCAACGACCTTGCCGGTGGTGCCATCGACGACCACGGACATCTTGCCGCATCCCGCGAAGATGCGATCGCTCGCCTTGTCGTACGCGATCCCCGTCGGTCCCTCGCACGGCGTAAGCGGCCAGGATGCGGTCGCCTTCATCGTCTTCATGTCGACGACCTGGATCGTGTTCTTCCCTTCGTTGTTGACGTAGAGCTGCCCGCGGCCATTGCTCGCGGCGCCCTCCGGGCCATCGTCCTCGAGCTCCGCGCGCCCCAGCACATCGCCGGACTTCGGATCGAGCGTCACGACGGTTCCAATCGGCCGGCTGTGATTCGTGAGGACGACCCGGCCATCGGCGTCGTCGTACATGATGCCATCGAGCCCGCCCGTTGCAACCTTGATCTTGCGAATGACCGCCAGCGTCTTGATATCGAACATCGTGACGGTCGAATCACCACCATTGGTGATGAAGCCGTGTCCGGACTTCGCCGCGAGCGCTATCCCGTGCGTGCGCGGTGTGTCGGGAATGTCGCCAACCACTTTGCCCGTTGCACCGTCGATGACCATCACGTGCGTGCCGCGCGAAACAAAGACGCGGCCGGTCCCGGGTTCGGCGGTGAGATAGTCGGTGCCGCCGTCGCCGCCGATGTTGGATTCGACGACGTGAAATGTTTGCGCGCGAGCGGGCTCGGACGCGGAGACGACAGCCGCGATAAGCATTGCGGCGACGGGCGTCAACGATGCTCTGGTCATTCAATTCCTCGGGATTGGCGCTACATGGTTGTCACACGATGCTGCACCTGAAGCCTGGATATTCGCACCTTACGCCCCGGTTACAGCCGAGCTACGTCACCTTCGCGAACCACCTCACCCAACTCTCGAGCTCGCGCCGATCGACCTCGTCGAATGCGGCAAGCCTCTCCGAATCGATGTCGAGCACGGCGATCAGCTCACCGCCGCGATCGAGCACCGGCACCACGATCTCCGATCGCGAGCGCGCATCGCACGCAATGTGTCCGGGGAACGCATTCACGTCAGGGACGATGAGGGTTTCTTTGTGCGCCGCCGCCGTTCCGCACACGCCCTTTCCGAATTCGATCTCGAGGCAGCCGATCGTGCCCTGAAACGGACCGACGATCAGCTTCGCCGCCCCGACTCGCCGATAGAAGCCGGTCCACAGATGTCCGAAGCCCAGCTGCAGCACGCACGCCATCGTCGACATCAGCGCGATCTCGTCCGTCACTCCCTCACACAGCGCATCGAACTGCACGCGAAGCGCGCGATACGCATCCGTCTTGTCGAGCGCTCGAACATCGAGTTGCGTCTCTGCCATCGTGTATCTGGTATCTAGGGAGTGTGCTACACTACTGAGAATAGTAGAGGCCGGGCGCCCCAGGCAGCAAAGCCTGGAGCGCTCTCGCCGGCTCGGCGCCCTCACTTCGCCGCGAAGTACTTATTGCACAGCGCGCCGAGCTTCTTCGCCAGCTCCTCGCCACGCGTCTTCGTGAAGTCGCTTTCTGTGCCCGACTGGCCGATGCCGAGCAGCTCAACGGCGCAGTACACCTTTCCCTTCTTCGCAAGGATCTCGGTGCCGTTGCTCGCCAACCGCACCGCCCGCTCGCCGATGCCCGCCAAAGGAGCGTACTTGACGCTGTCGCGACTCTTCGTGACGTCGTCCCACGCCATCTCGATGCTGGCGCCCGGGCGCACCTTGATCGAGCCGCCCTCGTTCGCCGTGTCGAAGGTGCATGAGCCGGGCCATAGCGTGTCGTTGCTCACCTTGGCGGGAAGATTCAGGATGCCGACGGCATCCGCCGACGTGTAAATCTTGCTGCAGTCGACGGGTGCCTGATTGTCCTCATCCGACGCGTCCGATGCATCCGCCCCGGGCGCCGCTACCGACGTATCGCTGCGCGACGACTCCGCCTTCGACTTCGCGCACGCGCTCGCCGCGCCGAGCGCGCAGGCGAGGGCGATGAGCTCGAGCTTCAATAGTGACATGATGTTCTCCGTATGGTTGAGTGAGATGCTTTAGCGCCTGATCATCGTCGAGCGCTTCGCCGTCTCCGAGCTCAGGAGATTGATCACGGCGTCGCGCGTCTTCGGGTCGTTCGCGAAATGCTTGCGCGCCTCCGCGATCAGCGAGTCGCGCTGCGCCGTGAGCTCGGCCGGCGTCTTTCCCGTCAGATACGAATTGAGCTTCGTGGAGAAGTTGGCTTTGTACGTCTCGACGTTGCCGCGATTCGACCGCGCCTTCACGCGCACGGCCTCGTACTGCGTCATCCGCTGCGAGAACCCCTGAAAGCGCGCCAGAAACGCCGCCTTCGTTTTCTGCTTACTTGCGGCGAAGTTGGTCATCACCTGGTTGAACGGCACGTGCCCAATCACGGTCGTTGTCATTCGCGCGGATGCGCCCGCCGGCGTATCGGCCCTCGGCAGCAGCGCATTCAGCGCCGCGAGCGCCGCGGGCGTGCGATCGCGATAGAGCACGTCCATCGCGCTCGCGAGCTTCTGCGCATACTCCGCACGCCCCTGCAAATCCGTATAGCTCGGCTGCGCCGCCTGGAAGGCCTGATTCGGGCCGGCGGTAATCGCATCGATCACCTGGTTTACGCTCACATTGAGATTTCCCATGATCGAGTTTGCCGCGGCCTCGATCGCCGACGACGGACTCGTGAGATCGGTCGGATTCGCGAGCATCGACGTGAGCTGCGAGAGCAGATTCTTAAATGGCGACTCGATAGCCTGATCGGCGATCGCCATCGCGGACTTGATTCCCGTTCCCTCGGTCGTCCGCGCATTCGTCATCTGCTGGTTCACGGCGATGAGATCTTGATCGCCCGCCGCACGCGCCTTCGATATCTCGGCGCTCGCGCGATCCATTTCGGGCATGAACTGCCGCGCCGGCTCGGCGAGCGGCTTCATGTTCGCGTTGCTCTGCGCAGCAGTCGTTGCCGTGAGCGGTGGGCCATTCGGCGCCGCCGGATGCGCGAGGGTGACATTCGGATTGCGCACGACCGCGCGCATGCCGGAGGTCGGCGCCGTCGCTTGCGCGGGGGCCTGTCTCGCCGATGCAACGGGCCTTTGCGTCGCAGCAGGCGCCGCGGCAGCGACGGGCTGCGTTACGTTCGCGGTCGGGATGCTCGCCACCGTCTTCTGCTGGAGAATCTTGAACTGCTTCTCCTCGGCCGCAATCTTCTTCCCATTGTCATCCGCCTGCTTGAGCTCTGCGTAGCTCGACTGCGACTGCGTGGTCATGACATCGATCGTGTTCTGCACGGACTGCTGCGCAGCGTTCTTGGCGTCGCCCGTCGCACCAGTCGCCTCGCTCATGAGATTGTTCACGAAGGAGACGAGCCCCTTCACCGTATCGATGAACTCCTGCACCGCGCAGCTCACTCCCTCCGTAACGACCGTCGCAGCGCAGTCCCAGATGCTATCGCAGCAGTCGGCGAGTGCGGGTGACGCGGCACCGAGCGTCATGATGAGCGCGAGCGCGACGATGAGCAGCTTTCTCTTTGGCATGGAATCCCGGGGGTCAAGGGCGATACGAGCGCCGTAACGGGCCGAATATCGGCGGCCCGCGTCGCGCAGCCGTCACGTCGTCGTCGCCCAGCCGTTTCCTGACCCTTCGAGGCGTTGTTTCTGTTGGTTCGCGCGCGATCGACGCATATTGATCTCCGAAGGGTCGCGCGCGAGGAGGCTGCCGATCGCCAGCACTTGTATGTTGGCACTGAGCACATTCTGCTCGGCATCATCGGCGAGAACGAGAGGGTCGCTATCGGACTGCCTCGCACATTGCGCATCCGGAATCGTGCTACTGTGGTACTGAAAGCTGGTGCGCCCAATCCGTCACCCCACCTGAGGTCCATCGAGTGAAAGGCACCAACGCGGATGAGATGCTACACGACTCTGAGCTCTCGCGGCGTGATTTTCTCCTCCGCGCCGGACAGATCGGATGGACCTTCTCTGTTCTCGGATCGCCCTTTGCGGGCATCATCGCGCCGGCGCGGCGCCCGTTCGCGCGGGCGGAGCACACTCGCTTGGCAGGCGTCGCCTCGACCGCCGACTTCCTCTCCGGCTTCAAGTGGCGCGAGCTCGGCCCGTTCCGCGGAGGACGCGTGGCCGCCGCGACCGGCGTGCCAGGTCGACCGAACGAATTCTATTTCGGCGCCGTGAATGGCGGCGTGTGGAAGTCGATTGACGCGGGCCGGGTGTGGGAGCCTGTGTTCGACTCGCAGCCGGTGGCGTCGATCGGTGCAATAGCTGTGGCGCCATCGTCGCCTGATACGGTGTATGTGGGCAGCGGTGAGTCGACGCCGCGCGACTCCGTCGGCTACGGCAATGGCATGTACAAGTCCACCGACGCCGGGAAGAGCTGGACGCATCTCGGGCTCGACGACACGCAGCACATCGGCAAGATCGCGATCGATCCTCGCAACCCCGATGTCGTCTTCGTCGCTGCCATCGGGCATCTCTACGCGTCGAACACGGAGCGCGGCGTCTTTCGCTCGCGCGACGGCGGCAAGAGCTGGCAGAAGGTGCTGTACAAGAATGCGGATGTGGGTGCCGTCGACGTCATCATCGATCCCACGAACTCACAGATCGTCTACGCGTGCCTCTGGAACACGCGGCGGCCACCATGGTTCACCTACTCGCCAACCAACGGACCGGGCGGCGGCATCTTCAAGTCGATCGATGGCGGCACGACATGGAAGCAGCTCTCGGGTGGATTGCCGCCGGAGGGGATCGGGCGCAGCGGCATCGTCGTGTCGGCGTCGAACCCGAGGCGCGTGTACGCTGTGGTCGACTGCCTGCTCCCGGTTACCGCGCCTGCGGGCGCGATGACCGCTCCAGCCGCGGGCGGAACTACCGACAAGCTGGAGAAGCGACAGGGCGGCTTCTTTCGCTCCGACGATGGCGGCGAATCGTGGACGAGACTCTCGAGCGATGAGTCGCTTTGGGGCCGAGGCTGGTACTTCTGCAAGCTCGCGGTCGACCCGAAAGATCCGGATCTCGTCTACGTCAGCAACGTCTCCGTCTCGCGCACCAACGACGGAGGAAGAAGTTGGGTTCCGTTGCGCGGCTCGCCGGGCGGCGACGACTACCATCAGCCGTGGATCTCGCCCGACGACACCAACACCATGATCGTCGCGAGCGATCAGGGCGCGATCATCACGCATAACGCCAAGGCTAGTCCAATCGCGGTAACGTGGAGCTCGTGGCTCAACCAGCCCACCGCGCAGATGTACCACATCTCCGTCGACTATCGAAAGCCGTACTGGGTGACCGGTGCGCAGCAGGACTCGGGTGCCGTCGCGGTGCGGTCGCGCGGAAAGTTCGCAGAAATCTCCACTCGCGATTGGGAGCCGATCGGACCCGGTGGCGAGAGCGGATACACCGCGGGCGATGCGCTTCACCCCGGCATCGTGTTTGGCGGAACGGGCGAGCGCTGGAACCTCGAGACCAACGCGCAGCTGAGCGGCACTCGCCCACCAACGTCGCGCGAGAGCGTTCCCGCGCGCGCAGACTGGACGCAGCCCCTCGTCTTCTCGGCCGCCGATCCACACGCGCTCTACTACGGAAGCCAGTTTCTCTTCAAGAGCATCGATGGCGCGAAGAGCTGGCGGCAGATCAGCGGCGACCTGACGCGCGCCGATCCCGGCGTGCCGCCCAATCTCGATGTTACGGCGGCCGCGCACATCGACCGCAACGCGAAGCGCGGAGTCGTGTACACGATCTCGCCGTCGCCGTTGCAGGCGCCGATGGTGTGGGTGGGCACAGACGATGGACAAATTCAGCTGACGCTCGACGACGGGCAGACGTGGCGCAACGTGACGCCGACCGCGATGACGGCGTGGAGCCGTGTGACGACGGTGGAAGCGTCGCACTTCGATCCGAATGTCGCGTACGCGAGCGTGGACCGCCATCAACTGCAGGACTTCGAGCCGTATCTCTATCGCACGCGGGACATGGGGAAGAGCTGGCAGCGCATTTCGACGGGGCTGCCGCGAGGCGTGTACGTGCACGTGGTCAAGGAAGATCCCAAACACAAAGGACTTCTCGTGGCGGGCACCGAGCGCGGCGCCTTCATCTCACTGGATGACGGTGAGTCGTGGCAGCCGTTGCAGCTCAATCTTCCCGTCACATCGGTGCGCGACTTTCAGATCTATGACAACGACCTGATCGTCGGCACGCACGGGCGCGGCATCTGGGTGATCGAGGATCTGAGCCCGCTGCGCCAGCTCGAGGCGCGCGTGCTTGCCTCAGATGTACACCTCTTCAAGCCGGCGAGCATCACATCGTCGGTGCCGGGAGACGAGAACGGCACGCCGCTGCCGAAGGATGAGCCGCAGGCCGACAATCCCGTAGAAGGCGTCGTCATCTACTACTATCTGAAGTCGGCGGTCACGGGCCCGATCACGCTCGAGATTCTCGACGCGAAGGACGCCGTCGCATCCACGATTCCGGCCACGCTTACCGCTGCCGATTCGGCCAATGCTCGACGCGACGGAATTCCGAGGATTACGGTGCATTGGGTGAGCGCGCCCGAGCCGCCGCTGTCGACGGCGGCCGGGCTGCATCGCGTGATCTGGCCAACGATCATCCCGCCGAGCGAGGATCCCGCGGCGCCCATCGAGGAGCAGCGCGCGCGGATACGATCGGGCGCGTTCCGCGCGCGCCTCACCGTTGGAGGAAAGGTTCTCGTGCAGAGCTTCGAAGTCTCGGCTGCCCTCGCGAGCGAATAGCGCTCGCGCTGCGAGCTAGATCACCGGATGCAGATTGCGGCCGCGCAGCCGCTCGTTGAACGCGGGCACATCCTGCTTGAGCAGCCTGTCAACCTCCGCCTTCACCTTCTCGAGCTTCACGTGCAACACCTTGGCGACTTCCTTCTGCGAGGCCGTAGGCGCGTAGTCCGATCCTCCAACGGACTCCGCGAGATACAGCAACTGCTCGGCGATCTGCACCGGCCACCGCAGATCGTCCTGCCCGCGCCCGGTCACCTGCATCTGCATGAGCTGGCGCTCGACAGTCACCAGCTTGTCCGTGAGCTCCTCGCTCGCCTTCTTGACGTCGGTGAGCGTGCTGTCCTTCTCGGATAGCTCCTCGAGACTCGACAGCTGTCCGCGCACCATCTCGAGCGAGTTGATCTGCGTCACCGCGTCATCGATGTCGGAGACGACGCCACGCTGCGTCTCCATCTGTGTTGCGATTGCCTGCTCGCTCCCACCCGATGCGGGATCCTTGAGAATCACGAGCGGCTGCGATTCCCGATCGCCGCGATAGCTCATCGTCACGGTGTACGTGCCGGGCGGCTCGAGCACGGCGTAGCGGCCAACGCCCGGAGCGTCCTTCCCCGCCTCCTCGACCTCGAACCACTCTTCGTAGACGGGGCTCGCGCGAATCTTCGCCTCCGTCGTCTTCTCGCTGTGCAGATCCCAGAACGTTCGGTTGAGCCCCGTCTTCGCGAGCGCCTTGAGCGTGCGCACGACGGTGCCAGACGCATTCGCGATCGTCAGCGTTACGCTGTCCTTGCTGGTGCTGTCCTTCGCGCCCGTCTTGATCCAGAAGTTGAGCGCCGCACCTTTCGGTGGATTCTTTCCGGCGACAATGTCATCCATCTCGGTGAATGGATCAGCAATCATGCGGAAGCGATACTGATCGCGCGGCTTGAGCAACGAGCTCGACTTGGTCGCGATCGCCGGTGTCCACTGCTCGAGCGGCGTCAGGTCATCGAGGATGTAGAAGCCACGCCCGTACGTCGCGACTACCAGGTCGTGGAAGTGCGGTTGCACAGTGAGCCAATACACCGGCGCGTGCGGAAGATCGTTCTGCAGCGGCTGCCACTCGCCGCCATCGTCGAATGAGACGTAGAGCCCGTTCTCGGTTCCGAGATAGAGCAGCCCCTTGCGCACCGGATCCTCACGGATGACGTGCGCGTACGACATCGGCGACTTCGGAACGCCCTTCACGATTAGCGTCCAGCTCTTTCCGAAATCGGTGGTCTTGTAGACCCATGGATCGCGGTTGTTGATCTGGTGCCCATCGACCGTGAGATACGCGGTCCCATCGGTGAAGCGCGAGCACTCGATGTTGCTGATCGTTCCCAGCGTGGGGATGCCGGGGATGTTCGCCGTGAGATTGGTCCAGCTCTTCCCACCATCGCGCGTGAGCTGCACGAGCCCGTCGTTCGTTCCCGCCCAGATCTCCCCCTTCGTGATCGGCGACTCGGCAATCGCAAACACGACGTCGCCATACTCGACGCCGATGTTGTCCGGCGTGAGCCCACCCGAGATCTTCTGCTTCGACTTGTCGTTGCGCGTGAGATCCGGACTGATGATCGCCCAGCTGTTCCCTCCGTCCGTGGTTTGATGCACAAACTGACTGCCGACGTAGACGGTATTGTGATCGTGCGGTGAGATCGTGAGCGGGAAGGTCCACTGAAAGCGAAACTTGACGCTGTCCGCCGGTGTTCCCGTCGTCGCTTGCGGCCACACTTCCACCGCATGGATGTTGTTCGTGCGCACGTCGAACTGCGTCACGATTCCGCCAACCGATCCCGATCCCGATGCGCTCGACCACACGAGATTCTCATCGACGGTATCCGGCGTCGCCCATCCGCTCTCGCCCCCGCCCACCGAACGCCACTGGCCGCGGCCGATCCCGACGTCCGTGCCGAAGAACTCCTGCTTCGCGTTGCTCGGCCCCATCGCCGACTCGCCGTCCTGCTTGTTGCCATATACATAGTAGGGCACGCGATTGTCGACGGTCACGTGATACATCTGCGCGATCGGCAGCTGAATGCGATTCCACGTGCGCCCGCGCGTCGTCGTGATGCCGAGCCCGCCGTCGTGCGCGACGACGAAGCGATCGCCGTTCGTCGGATCGAACCAGATGTCGTGATGGTCTCCGCGCGGCACCTGCTCGCGCGGAAGGTCGATCATCGTCGTGCCCCCGTCGAGCGTCTTCGTGAACGCCGCCGCGAGAAAGTACGCCTCGTTCGGATTGTCGGGCTCGACGCCCATGCGATCATAGTAGGCGGTGCGCCCGGCGGGCTGGAGATCGCTGCTCACGAGCTTCCAGTCCTTTCCGGCGTTGTCGGAACGAAACAACCGTCCCGAATCCGACGGCACCCCATCGCGCGGCACACCATCGCCCGTTTCCACCTCGGCGTAGATGCGCTCGGGCATCGCGGCGCTGATGCCGAGTCCGACCTTGCCGAATGGCCGCTGCGGCAGGCCGTGACCGACGATGCGCGTCCATGTCGCGCCGGCGTCCGTCGATTTCCAGATCGAGCTTCCGGCGCCGCCGCTCGTGCGCCCCCACGTGTGAATCTCGATCTGCCACATAGCAGCGTACGCGATGCGCGAGTTCGACGGATCGAGGACGACATCGATGCCGCCGGTCGAGTCGTTGACGAAGAGGACGCGCTCCCACGTCTTGCCGCCATCGAGTGTTCGATAGATCCCTCGCTCCTGTTGCGGACCGTACGCGTGCCCGAGTGCCGCGACGAGCGCGTGATCGGGGTTCAGTGGATCGACCGCGATGCGCGCGATTCGCCCCGTCTTCTCGAGGCCAAGGTGCGACCAGCTCTTCCCGGCATCCGTGGACCTGTACATGCCGAAGCCGATGGAGATGTGGCTGCGAATGAACGACTCGCCGGTGCCGACCCAGACGACATTCGGATCCGAGGGTGCGACGGCAATGGCGCCGATGGACGACACGGGTTGATCATCGAAGATCGGAGCCCAGTGCGCGCCAGCGTCGATCGTTTTCCACAGCCCGCCGCTCGCCGCGCCGGCATAGTAGATGTTCGGATTTCCCGGTATGCCCGCTACGGCGTCAGTGCGGTTGCCCTCGGGCCCGATATATCGGTAGTGCATCGCAGTGAGCGCTGTGGTGTCGGGCGTCTCGCGTGCGGCCGCTACCGTAGCGGGTGCGGGGCGCTACTTTGACTGCGCGAGCGCGGGAGNNAGGCAGATCACGCTGAGTGATGCAGCGAGAACGCCGCGCGCGGCGACGAATGAGCGGTACATAGACAATCCCTCGAGGAGAATTCGGGCGACGGCGACTCCGGAAGGGAGCGCCTGAACGGACGATGGACCGCGAGCGAGGCTGTCGCAAGGTCGATCACGCGCACTTGTCGATTACCCCGTCCGAACAGCGACGACGCAACCGTGCGTTCGGCGGGGCCCTCGCGATGTCGTTAACGGAGCGATCGATGCTCAGCTCTG
>PLMM01000395.1 GCA_003142495.1 Gemmatimonadota bacterium
CCGTGGTACGTGCAGCGCAATCTGCTTTTGCTGATGGCGCGACTCGAGACGTGGCCGAAGATGTTCACCCCGCTTCCCTACGCGACGCATCCGGATCCGCGCGTGCGGCGCGAGGCCTACGCGCTGCTGCTTCGCGATCCTTCCACGCGGGGCGAGGCGATCTCGCTCGCGGTGGCGGACATCGATGAGCGCATCGTACGCGCGGCGCTCAACGCGGCGCTCGAGGGCGGCTGTCCGCGCGAG
The DNA here is from genome assembly GCA_003142495.1 of Gemmatimonadota bacterium. Classification (GTDB taxonomy): domain Bacteria; phylum Gemmatimonadota; class Gemmatimonadetes; order Gemmatimonadales; family Gemmatimonadaceae; genus FEN-1250. The sequence continues at coordinate 244 of PLMM01000395.1, forward strand.
GCGATTGCGGTGCTCACGGAACGGCTGACCGAGCGCACGCTCGACGGGATGATGGCGGTGCTCGCGATCCGCGTGATCGCGCCGGTTCGCCTGCCGATCGTGCTCGAGGTGCTCGTGCGATCGGTGCTGTCGAAGAAGCGGCGCTGGTTCTTCGGCCGGAAGCTCGCGCCGAAGAGTCAGCCGATGCTCGCGGCGCTCACCGCGCTGGCGGCGACGTGGTCGATGGAGCCGATGGCGCAAAAAGTACTTTCGATGGCGGAGCGCGACACGGATCCGGCGGTGCAGAACGCGATTCGCGGACGGCCGCAGTGAGGGAGCGCGCGGTGAGGCTCCAATGAGCAGCACGCTGAGCGCACCGGTGAAATTTCTCTCGTCGCTGGCGCAGAGCCTGTCGACGATGATGCTCTATCCGCGCGAACACCCCACGTGGGGGCGCGCGGTGGATGGATCGTTTGCGCATCTCATCGAGCTGCAGCAGGAGAATCCGAATCCGCAGTTCTCCTTCATCGGCACGGATGTGATCTACGGGCAGACGCCGATGCACGACATGAAGGACTGGCCGTGGGCGGAGAAGCTCGCCGGCGTCGGCGTCCAGCGCCTGGAGTTCACCGGCATCGTGATGCGCGAGGAGTACGAGGAGTTTCTCGCGGATGTGCTGACGCGGATCGTGCAGAGCGGCGCGGGCGGCGGAGTGGCAAGCCGCTCGTCGCATACGTCGCGGCTGCACAGCATCAAGTTCGGCGCGGTGACGGTGAGGGATGAGGAGGAGTGGGAGGAAGGGGATGGCGGCGAGTTTCAGGAGGGTGGAGTCGAGGGTGGAGTAGAAGGGGGTAGTTACGGCGGCGATGGAGCCGGCAGCGGTGGTGGCGGCGGCAGCGGTGGCGGCGGTGGCGGCGGCACCGGCACCGGCACCGGCACCGGGCGAGGCCGCGGGCGCGGTCGTCGCGGCACCGGTACGCGCACACCCACCGGCGACTTCGGCATTCCCTTCGGCCTCGATGAGGAGGCCGGCGCGGTCACCTGGATGTACGAACAGGTTGCGGGGTCCGAGGCCGTTCCACTCGTAGAAGCGGACGCAGTCGTGCGCTCGCTCACCGTCGCGATGAAGGGCTCGAGCTCGATGATCATCCCGCTGCTGCGCCTCAAGGCCTCCGATCCATACAACGCGATCCACTCGATCAACGTCGCCGTCCTCACGATGGCGCTCGCCGAATTCCTCGGACTCGGCAGTCGTGACGTGCACGAATTTGGAATGGCGGCGCTCCTCCACGATCTCGGCATGGCGCGCATTCCGCGCGAGCTGCTGCTCAAGCCGATCGAGCTCACCGTCGAGGAGCGCACCGTGATCGAGCGACACACGATCGAGGGCGCGCGCATCATTCTCTCGAGCGACCGGCGCCAGGAGCTCGCGGCGTGCGTCGCGTACGAGCACCACCTGCGCCCCGACGGCACCGGCTATCCGAACCGGCTCTTCCGCCGCCCAACGCACTACGCGAGCAAGCTGGTGCGCGTGTGCAGCGTCTACAATGCGCTTCGTATCGAGCGCGCACACCGCGCACCGTATCCCCCGGAGCGCGCGCTGGTGTTCATCGATGAGCGCGCGGGGCGCGAATTCGAGGCCGACATCGCGAACTCATTCACATCGATGATGCGCCGCCTCGACTCGCAGATCACCGAGATCGATCGCGACACGCGAATAAAGACGCCGACCGCGTCGATGGTCGTGATCCCGGACGACGCGATTCACCACTAATGTCTGGTGCGCGATCGGCGCGCTCTTGATTCGCGGCGAATGCGCGATATATCCAATTGAACGGAGAGACGGCGCGCAGCATCTCGAAAGCAAGGACGTCGTGCGGCCGACATCGAAGAGAAGGCGCTGCCGGGCTGTTTTATGCGCCCTTGCGGTATTTGCCTGTACGCGCGCCTCCGAGCCTGCAAACTCGGCGGCAACCGCGCTCGATGGGGCCGCGCTCGACAAGTGGGAAGGGGATGCGATCTTGGCATCGCTCTCGCACGACGCCGACTTCTATTCTCAGAATCTCGTGGACGACTGGTCAGGTGGGTCCAGCGATGGATCCTTCCAAACGAAGTCGATGCTGCTTCGCGAGCTTCGCGACTCCACGAAGCGTGGGCCGACCATGGTGTGTCACTCGCACATGACTCTGAGATTCTTCGATCTCACGGCGGTGGTGACCTACATTCGGACCACCGACTCTCACCGCGATGGTAATTGCGTGCAAACTACCGCGATCGAGACTGATACGTTCGTGAAAACGAACGGTCACTGGCTGCAGATCGCATCGCACACGTCGTCAGCGTCGCGGAGGCCGTGAAAACGCTCACGCGATTTCAGTGGTCGAGTACGGCGGCCCTCATTGCGGTGCTCGCCATCGCTACGATGGCATGGCGACACGCACCTGCTGAGGAGGACCGTGCTGCTATTCTGCAATGGGAACGCGACGCTGCGGCGGCGAAGCATGCTGGTGACGTCGCCTTCTTCGAGAAGAATCTGATGGATGACTGGACCGGTGGCCTGAGCAGCGGCGCATTCGAGACGAAGCAATCACTGATCGCCAGCCTTCGCCACGCCGATGCCATCGAGAAGGACTCGGTTTCAAGCGTTGCTGTTCGCGTGTATGGCGACGCCGCAATCGCCACGTACTCCAGGAGTTACGAAGTCGTGGTCGACGGTGGTCTACTGCCGAACGAGAGCATCACCACCGAGAGCTTCGTACGATGGGATGGCCGATGGATCCAGGTCGCTGCGCATAGCTCTATCGTGAAACCAACTCCGTGAGCTTCCTCATGAGCGTGCTCCAGTCGACTTGCGGATGAAGAGAGAGGTGCCGAGCCACTCGGTGAGCGGAGTGGAGATTGCGAGGGGGATGGGGATGAGCTCGAGCTTCCATGTCATTGGCGGTGTCATTTCCTGCCTCCTCGTTTTTTCGCGCGCAGTGGCTTCTTCTCCTTTGCCTTGAGCTCCTCGAGCAGATCGTCGAGGCGGAGGAAGCTCTTCTCCCAGAATTCGCGATAGCGCTCGAGCCACTCCGTCGCCTCGGCCAGCGGCTTCGCCTCGAGACGGCGCGGGCGGCGCTGGGCACGGGCGGTGTGCGAGACGAGGCCAGCGCGCTCGAGCACCTTGAGATGCTTGGAGATGGCGGGCTGGCTCATGGCGAACGGCTTTGCGAGCTCGGCGACCGACGCATCGCCGGCTGCGAGGCGCGCGAGGATGGCGCGGCGCGTGGGATCGGCGAGGGCGGCGAAGGTGGCATCGAGCCGCGCGGGGGTCCTTTGTCCATAACCAAATGGTTGCATAACCAAATGGTAATAGTAGAATGGTAGCCCGTCAACCCCTCTTTCGAGGTTCGAACACCGCGTGTGCAAGTCGTGCGGTGGGCGGCGTCTCATCCTCGACCCAGAGGAGACTACCCATGCGCGCCCCAGCCCTGCTGCTGCTCCATCTCGCCTTTCCCGCCGCCCTGCTCGCGCAGGGTTGGATCATTCCGCGTCAGCCCGACGTGCCACCACCCGTGTGCTTCGACAGGTGCGTGGCGCCGAGGCCGGTGGCGCTCGAGCGAACGTCGAGCAATGTGCGAGCGACGCTTGCCGATCATGTGCTTCGCTACGAGGTGGAGGAGACATTCCGCAATCGCGGCGGCACCGTGCAGGAGGCGGACTACATGTACCCCCTCCCCGCGGGCGCCGCGTTTCAGGAACTGCAGCTGTCGATCAACGGCCAGCTCGTGAGCGGCGAGATCATGGATGCCGGGCGCGCGCGACAGACGTACGAGGAGATCGTGCGGCGGCAGCGCGATCCGGCGCTCGTCGAGTGGATGGGATATGGATTGCTGCGCGCGCGAATCTTCCCGATCAATCCCGGTGAGGAGAAGCGCGTGCTCCTGCGCTTTCAGGTGATCGCGCCGCGCGAAGGCGACGCGATTCGCGTCGACTACCAGCGTGGAAGCGGGCACACGTTCGTCGCGACGGGCTCGCACGACACGCGCGAGTCATCGTTCACGCTGCGCTATCCGAGGTCGGGGCGCTGCAACGCGTATTCGCCGACGCAGGAGCTGCAGTCGCGCTCGAGCGGCAGCGAGTGCACGATCGATGTCGGTGGCGAGGGGGCCGCGGTGACGGTGCTGATCCCGGCGCCGCGATCGGATCGCGCCGCGATCTCGATGCTCGCGAACGCGGATGGCTCGGACGACGGCTTCGCGCTCATCACGCTCACGCCGCCCTCGGCGCCGGCGGCGACGGTGCCGCGCGACATCACCTTCGTGCTCGATGTGTCCGGCTCGATGAGCGGGCGCAAGATGGAGCAGGCGCGCGCGGCCGGGCGGCAGCTGCTCGGCACGCTCACGAGCAACGATCGCTTTCGCATGATCGACTTCTCGAGTGATGTGCGCACCTTTCGCGATGACTTCGTAAGTGCGACGCCCGCGAATCTCGAGGCGGCTCGCCACTATCTCGACCAGCTTCAGGCGAACGGCGGCACGAACATCGATGGTGCGCTCGACCGTGCGCTGTCGCAGCCGCGCTATCGCGAGGGGGATGACGACGACTACACGGGCGCGCACAACCACCAGATCGTGGCGCGCATGTCGCTCGTGCTCTTCGTCACCGATGGCGAGCCCACTGTGGGCGAGCGCAATCCCGCGGCGATCGCGGCGCACGCCGCGCGACTCCGCGGCTCGCAGCGCGTCTTCACCTTCGGCCTCGGCGCCGACGTCAACGCGCAGCTCATCGAGCAGCTCGCGCTCGAGGGGCACGGCACCGCGCAGTTCGTGCGCCCCGACGAAGATGTCGAGCGCGCGGTGGGCGTCGTCGCGTCTCGGCTCACGAGCCCGATCGCGAGCGACCTGCGTGTGAGCGTACAATGCCGCGGCGATGGTCAGTGCGCGCGGCTCGTGCACGCGCTCCCCGACGGTCCCGTGGATCTGTTCGCGGGGCAGGATCTCGTGCTGCTCACTCGCTACACCGGCAGCGGGCCGGCGCGCCTCCTGTTCGACGGCCGGAGCGCGACGGGCCCGGTGCACTGGGAGACGAGCGTCAACTTCCCCGACCACGATCGCGACAATGCGTTCGTGCCGAGGCTGTGGGCGACGCGCCGGATCGGCTGGCTGAGTGCCGCGCGCAGGCAGAACGGCGCATCGCCCGAGGTGGACGATGAGCTGCGCACGCTCGGCGAGCGCTATGGCATTCCGACGGAGCTCACGTCATATCTGGTGCAGGAGCCGCAGACGGTGATGCAGCAGCGTCCGCGCGATGTGCGCGATGCGGCAATGAACGCACCGATGCCTGCAGCCATGCCCGCGGAGGCGCCGATGGCGAAATTCGAGGCGGCGCGGAAGTCGACGGCGCAGCGCGACGCGCAGTCGGTGGGCGCGATGGACAAGATTGCGCTCAACTCGATCGCCGTCGCCGGCGGCGGACACCTTACTGCCGATAGCGAGGCCCCTCGCGCCGATGAAGCGAAGCGCGCAGGCAATCACCTCTTCGCTCGGCGTGAGGGACGCTGGACCGACATTGCCTTCAAGGACGGAATGAAAGTGGTGAGAATCAAGGCGTTCACAGCCGCATACTTCAAGGTGCTCGATGCGATACCGGAGTTGCGCGAGTCGTTTGCGGTTGGACAGAAGCTGATCGTGGCCGGCAGGCAGGTCGCGATCGAGATCACCGACACCGGCGTCGAACAGCTCGGCGACGCGGAGCTGCGCTCACTCAAGGAGCAGTGGTAACAGCGTGCACGACGTCGACCGCCTCTTCCGTGCTTACAACGAGATGCTCGTGCGGTATCTGACGCGCAGGCTCGGCGACCGCGACTGGGCGGAAGAGGTCGCGCAGGAGACGTTCGTGCGCGCGCTCAGGCAGGAGACGATGACCAACGAGCGCGCGTGGTTGTTCACCGTTGCGAACAACCTCGTGCGCGACGAGGCGAGACGAGATTCACGCCGGCGCAGGCATCTGACGATGCTGTACGAGGAAGAGAAGGAGCGCGTGGTCGAGCCGGAAGAGACGACGATCGAGCGCGCGCAGGATGCGGCGATGGCGCGGGCCGCGGTGGACGGGCTCGCCGAGCGTGACAGGCTCGCGCTGTTGATGAAGGAGGAAGGGCTGGATTATTCGGAGATCGCGTCGGCGCTCGGGATGTCGGTTGGTTCGATAGGAACGACGTTGTCCCGGGCACGGCGGCGGCTCGTGGAGCAGTACGAGCGGCTGCAGCAGGAGCAGCAGAGGAGGGAAGGCAATGCAGCATCTTGATGAAGGGACGATTCACGCGTGGCTCGATGGTGAGCTGCCTCCGGCGGAGCGGGAGGCGGCCGAGGCGCACGTGGCCTCGTGCGATGAGTGCAAGGCGGCGGTAGCGGAGGCGCGGGGATTCATCGCGGCATCGTCGCGAATTCTGACCGCGCTCGATGCGGTGCCCGGCGGCGTGTTGCCGGCGTCGACGACATCGGCGTTTGTAAAGGAACGTGCGCCGGCGAAGTTCACGATCTCGCGCGCGTGGATGGCGGCGGCCGCGGTGCTGGTGTTGAGCACGGCGACGGTGATCGCGGTGCGGCCGCGGGGTGAGACAGCGGCGCTGGCCGCACCGGCGTCGCCCGCCGAGGAGTCCGCGACAAATGCGGTGGCGCCAAAGGCGGATGAGATCGCGGAGATCTCGAAAAAGCTCGCGGACAAGAGCTCGCAGCACGCCGAGGCACGGCGCAAGGATGCGAATGTTCCGGCGCGCGACAGCTCGAGTGCGCCAATCTCGGTCGCGGACGCAGTTCGTGCGAGAGATGAAGAACCCTCAGCGCTTGCGGCTCCGAAGGCAGCAGCACCCGCGGCATCGGCAGCCGGCGCATCCGGATCCGTCGCGCAGCGCGCGGCTCCGATGGTCGCGCAGGCGCCTGCACCCGCACCGCCGCACTTCGGCGACACGGCGACGTCGACGGCGACATCGAGGCCGATGGCGCTCAACTCCGTTGTCGTGACGGGTGCGGGGACGATGACGGCGGTCGGGAAGCTGGACGCTGCGATGGCCTCGGACAGCGCCGCACCGACGCTCCTGTCGCGCAGCGCCGCGGCCATCGCCGGCGACACCGTCGTGACGACCGTGTATCTGGTAAATGGTGCGTCGGTGACGCTCATCGATCGCAGAGCGGGGCATTCCGAGCTCCGCCGCGAAGCGCAGGTCGCTCCTCGCGAGCAGCCCATGGCAAAGTCGCGCGATGTGTCGGCGCCGCGACTCAACAGCCTCACCTGGTCCGACTCCACCGGTCGCACGCGCACACTGCGCGGCGCGGTCTCGCAGGCGGAGCTCGTGCGCATCAAGGCCGCGCTCTTCGGCGCTACGCCGTAGCCGCCTCCGGCTCCTCGTCGTTCTCGCTATCATCGTCGCGCAGCGCACGCAGCACCGTGTTGCCGGCCGCGAGCGCGCCGAGCAGAATGAACAAGTAAAACGTGTAGAATCTCCACCACACGAGCGCCGCGCCAAAGACCGTCGCCGGAATCGCGTGTCCCAGCGCCGCCTTGAAGCCGACTTCCACCGCGCCGCCACCGCCCGGTAGCGGCGAGATCGCGCTCCCCCACATCAGCGCAACGGGCCACAGCACCAGCGGCGCGAGCGGCACGTGCGTCTCGCCCAGCGAGTAGACGATCGCCGGGAGAATCGCGATGCGCAGGCAGATGTGGAGCACCGACGCGAGCAGCGCGAGCGCCGTCATGCCGAGTCGCATGTGGCGGATGCCGGCGATTGCAGTGCGCAGCGTCGCGAGCGCGCGCTGCACCTGCTTCCAGCGCGCGCCGTGCATCTTGAAGCGCCGCGCCCACTCGGGCGCCGGTCCGGTGGTGCCGTACCTCTTCGAGAGAAACCAGCCGATCGCGCCGGTGCCGAGCACGAAGAGCGCGTAGAGTCCCACCGCGCCAACGACGCCGATCAGCGTCGAGCCCGCGTTGCGAAAGATCAGGTACAGTCCAAGCGCCACGAGCGCGAGCGAGATCATCTCGAGAAAGAGCTCGGCGTAGATCACGAGCAGGATCTGCGCGGGGTGCATCCCCGCCTCCGTCATGATTAGATATCTCGCCGGCTCGGCGCCCGACTTGTTCGGCGTGATCGCCGCGCCGAAGTCGCCGCCGGCGCTCGCGCGCAACGCGAGCCGGTACGACATCGGAATTCGCATCGCGATCGCGCTCAACCACACCTTGGCGCCGCGCGCGAGCAGCTCGGAGAGCGCGATGCAGAGGAGCACCCCGTGCGCGGCGACTCCCATGGAAACCGCCGCGTGCTGATTCGGCCACGACGAGAGCACGATGTAGAGCGACACGCCGATCGCCGCCACGAAGGAGGCGATCGCAAAGATCCATCGTTTGACGCTCACGGCTGCTCCGTCAAACGGCTACTCGCACTCCCAGCGAACGGTGATGGAGAGATCGGAGCCGTGCCGCTTCCCCGTGCCGATGCGCGAGAAGTGGCTCGCAGTGAGCGAGCCGACGCGCCCGACGGGATCGCTGATCATCGCGATGCCATTTCCGTCGCCATACGTCTGGCTGTGCACTACGAACTGGAGATTCGAGATGCGCGAGCCGGAGTGTTTCCTGATCGCCCCGCTCTTCACCGGGATCGATCCTTCCGAGGGCTTCACGATCTCGAAGGAGACTTGTGCATCGCGGCCGAACGCCTCGACCTTCGTCGTTGGCGAGCTGTTGTCGCCACCGTACGAGCATGTCGCACGCCCATTGAGCGGGCCGTCGAATCGCTGCTTGCCGGTGACGGTCATCGAGACCGTCGTTCCCGCTGCCGCGCGCGAGAGCGCCTTCGAGGATGCAGTCGCCGCCGAGTCGCTCAGCGTGTCGACTTTCGGAGCTGGCTTCTTGTCTTTCGCGCAACCGGCCGCAAGCAGTGCGACGAGCGAGAGCGCCACGTTCATCGTACGGGGTGTCACGGGGCTTCCTTGCGGGCAGGGATGGTGATGATCTCGACGCGATCCTTGGTGAGCAGCGGTACCGCGATGTGCATGCGACGCGTGTCTATCCCGATGTCGGCGGGCGACGGAAGTCCCTTGATGGCCGAGCGCACGTTGCCATCGCGAATCGAGACGGTCGAGTCGGCCCAGCTCGTGACTATCAGGCGCCGGTCCGCGAGAATCTCGACGCCGTCGTA
>PLMM01000278.1 GCA_003142495.1 Gemmatimonadota bacterium
CGGCACGCTCGTGCTGAGCGAGGACATGCTCGACGTCGATGGCCGCGTGCAGCTCGTCGCACGGATCGCCGGAGGACGCGGTGAGATGCTCATGCCGCCGACGCGCGTCACCGCGGGGAACTACATCTCGTGGTCGCTCGAGCACGACTTCGCACACTCAAGCGTCGCGACATTCCCGATGTAATCGCGCGCAAAAAAGCCGGGACACTCGTAGTGAGTGCCCCGGCTTTGTGCCAGCAGTATCAGCGTGCGATGCGGCCGATCAGGCGCCGCTTCGCACGTGCAACCGGAACGTACCCGGATTGAAATCGGCGCTGCCGCCAACTGAGAAGCCACCCGTCACCTGCACGGTGTTGGTGCCCGGCTGCAACGTCGCCGACACGTACGAGCAACGCGATCCCGGGAACGTCATCAGCCCCGTGGCCGATGAGGTGTTGTCGTTCGTGCCCACCACCGAGCTCGCTGAGTTGAGCACCGTGATGAGCGTGTTCATCTCGAGCGCGAAGCCGCACGAGCCGATCGCGCCGGACGTCTCGAAGGTGTAGACGCCGGCCGTCGGCACCGTCACCTGATAGGAGACGATGTTGTTCTGCGTCGCGCTCTGGCCGTAGACCCAGCCGTTCACGAACGCGCGTCCCGTCACGCCGACCTGCTGCACCGGCACGCCGATCGGAATCGACGCATCGACGGAGCCGCTCGCGCCCACGGTCACCGCCGTCGGCACGCCGCCGCCATTGGCCCAACCGAAGCGGCGTCCGGGGAAGCCGATCACACCGTCGCCATTTTCATCCTGCCCCGCGACTACGTAGTACGAGCCCGCGGCAAGACCATCGAGCTTGTACGAGCGGTCCGCATTCGCCTTGACGGTCTTCACGACCGCTCCTGTCGACGCATCGATCGCGCTGACGTAGATGTCCATGGCTGGGCCCTGCGTGTTCGTCACCGCGTTGTACGCATCGACGCGCCCGAAGCCGGTGCGCGTGTCGAAGCCCGGTGCGCCGATGTCGACCGCCGTGCTCGTGAGACGATCGCGCAGCTGCGGTCCCGTCATCCCGGGATTCGCCGCGAGCACGAGCGCCGCCACACCGGAGACGTGCGGCGCCGCCATCGACGTGCCCGTGTAAAATGCCCAATCCGGTCCGACAGATTCGAAGTTGGACGGATCGTCGAAGAAATTCCACACGGTGGAGAGAATGCCGCTCGTGCCGCCCGCCGCCGTGCCCGGAACGTCGAATCGGAAATCTCCGCCCGGCGCCGAGAGCGAGACGAACCCGTTGGTGGTGGAGTAGCTGGTGAGCTCACCGTCCGGGCCCAGCGCTGCAATCGAGAGCACATTGGGATACGACGCCGGAAATTCGGGCTGCGACGATCCGTTGTTCCCCGCCGACGCGATGATCACCGACCCCGCATTGATCGCCGCGGCGACCGCGGCGCCGAGCGTGGAGTCGCCGTCGCCGCCCAGGCTCATGTTGATGATCGGCGCGCGATTCGGCGCAACCACCGGATTGCCGCCGGCTCCTGCCGCCGGAAGCCCCGCAGCGTACAGCACCGCCTGCGCGATGTCGAAGTCGTAGCCGAAGCCATCGATGCCGAGCGCGCGGATCATGCGGATTTTCACATTCCAGTTCACGCCGGTGACGACGTTCGCGGGATTGTTCGTCGCGCCAATGGTGCCGGAGACGTGCAGCCCGTGATTCGCGATGTTCTCCGGAAGAAAGCATCCGTGAACCGCGTCGAAGGTCACCGAGATCGGCATCGTGGGATCCGCATCGGGGCCGGGCGTCGCATCGCCATCGGAGTTCGTGAAGTCGGGGCCGCCGAAGCAGTTCGGCACGGGGCCGCCGAAAATATCCGTGTCGTCGCTAACGAAGTCGTAGCCGCCGGCCATGTCGAGATTCGCGACGATGTCGGGGTGCTGATTGATGCCATCGTCGATGACGGCAACGGTCACGGTGGCCGAGCCGGTATCGGGAATCGCCCAGGTGCGCGGCGCGTCGATCATGTTGTAGTGCCAGTACTGAACGTGACTCGCGCCAGCGCCGGCGAAGCGAAGATTAGCCGCGCCCGGCGTCGTCGACGCGCGCGCGTCGCGGAGCTGGTTCATCATCGCCTTCGTGAGCTTGACCTTCGACTCGGGGCCGCGGCTCACCAGGCCATCGATATTCACCGCTGCGATCGCCGGATCGGCGCGGAGCGCGCGGATCAGCGAATCGCGCATCGCCGGGTTGCGTAGGCGCAGTCGTGCGGCGCCGATGGTCGGCGAGATGTCGCTGATCGTGAACATCGACGCGGCCGGATGCGCGACGAGCCGCGCGCGAATCGTCGCGCCCACGTTTCGCGCGTCGGCGACGGAGCGCACGGACAGCGCGCCGAGGCGGCCACCGCCGATCGCTTCGCTGCGGAAGACAATGTTGATGCGCGGAGTTTCCTTCGCGCGACGCGAGGAGATATTCGCGAGCGCCGCGCTCCTGTGCGCGCCGACGAAGTTCTCGGCGGGAATTCGCGCTTCGCCTGGGTTGATAGTCACGTGTCCGGCGATGCTCCGAGCGGAGGCATTCGTCGATGAATCCGAGCAAGCGGTCGCTGCGGCGAAGGCACCAGCGACGACGATCGCGCGTACAAGCGAACGAGTTAGGTCGGCCATGCAACCCTCGGGACAACAGGAAGGGGACGAGCAGACCAAAGTCGCTCGTCAGCCATTGGGCGGGCGCCCAATTTGACGTCGGAACGATGCGCCAGCGCTCGCTATACAGCAAGCAAAAGTGCGCGAACGCGCAGCGTGGCTTGGTGCTTGCTCCGCAGAGGGGCCGTACTGCGGAACTCCATGCACGGCCAACCATCAGCTCTCGGGGGACGACCACTCATGGCTACGCGGAAAAAGAGCACGCGCAAGTACGGAAAGGCGGCGGGCAAGAGCGTCGAGCGGGTGATGAAGAAGCGGAACAAAGGGACGTTGAAGAGCGGCAAGGGTGGCAAGGGTGGCAAGGTCACGAGCCGCAAGCAGGCGATNNNGGAAGACGGCGGCGAAGCGGAAGTGAGCGTAGCGAAAGAGTTGGCGAGGGTTGCTATGCGTGTGTTAAAGTGCGCGAGCCGCGGCGAGGACGTCGCGGCTCTTTTCGCATCTCGAGGAGCCGATGGCCGTATCTGATTCAGAGCTCGAGTCGCTTCTCGCGCGTGTCGGGCGCGACATCGAGTGGACGATTCCGTCGCGCAAACAACAGGACGCGCACGAGACTGTGAGCGACGTCCGGGAGGAGTACGGATGGCGCTTCGACCAGGGCGAGCAGATCGACGACTTCGCGAAGAAGTACGTTGAGGATATCCAACAGGCGTACATGGATAC
>PLMM01000239.1 GCA_003142495.1 Gemmatimonadota bacterium
GTCCTGCTCATCGACGAGCGTCCGGAAGAGGTCACCGACATGCAGGAGCAGGTGAAGAGTGCCGAAGTGATCAGCTCGACGTTCGATGAGCCGGCGGATCGGCACGTGCAGGTGGCGGACATGGTGATCGAGAAGGCGAAGCGCCTCGTCGAGCACGGGCGCGACGTCGTGATTCTGCTCGACTCCATCACGCGACTCGCGCGTGCGCATAATGTCATCGTGCCGCACTCGGGAAAGATTCTCTCCGGCGGCGTCGACGCGCACGCGCTGCACAAGCCCAAGCACTTCTTCGGCGCCGCGCGCAACATCGACGAGGGCGGCTCGCTCACGATCATCGCGACGGCGCTCGTCGAGACCGGTTCGCGCATGGACGAGGTGATCTTCGAGGAGTTCAAGGGAACGGGAAACATGGAGCTCGTGCTCGATCGCAAGATCGCCGATCGCCGCGTGTTTCCGGCGATCGACATCGGCCGCTCGGGAACGCGCAAGGAAGAGCTGCTGCTCGACCAGGCGGAGCTCAACCGCGTGTACCTGCTCCGCAACTTCCTGAGCGACATGCCGAGCACGGAGGCGATCGAGTTCCTGCTGCAGCGCATGGCGCGCACGAAGACGAATCGCGAGTTCTTCATCTCGATGGCGCAGGGGTGATCGTGCACGCGGACGCGGAGGATGCGGGCGCGGGCGAGCACGAGACGCGCGCGCCCGCGGCGTATCCGGGGCGCATTCTCGCCGTCGACTATGGGGAGAAGCGCGTGGGGCTCGCGGTGAGCGATCCGTCGCGCACGATCGCGACGCCAGCGGGCTTCATCGTGCGCCGCGCGGGGAAGCGCCCTCCCATCGCGGAGATCGTGCGCCGCGCGGAGGCGGCCGAGGCGACGGCGTTCGTGGTGGGGCTGCCGCTGGACGATCAGGGCGACGACACGCCGCGCGCGATCGAGACGCGCATGATCGCCGCCGAGCTCGAGAAGCGCACGGGACTTCCGGTGCGACTCGTCGACGAGCGGTACACGACGGCAGCGGCGCTGCGCACGGTGCGCGAGATGGGCGGCACGACGCGCGGGCGAAAGGGCGATGTCGACGCGCTCGCCGCGACGATCCTGCTGCAACATGCGCTCAAGCTGGGTCCGGAGTAGCGTGCGCCGCGACTATTGCCGCGCGCTTCTCATCGCCTGCTGCGTCGCGCTTCTCGGCGCGTGCGAGAGCAGCACGCCGGGAGCGCCGGTGAGAGTGACGATCCCGCCGGGCGCGAGCTTGCGCACCGCGTCGGACAGCCTGCGCCGCGCGGGACTCATCTCGTGGCCGCGATTCTTCCGCTACTACGCGAAGATCACGGGCGATGATCACGACATCAAGGCGGGCACCTACTCGCTGCGGACCGGCGAATCGTGGGCGCAGCTGATCACGGCGCTCCGGGACGGCGAGGGGCTCGAGCGGAAGCTCACGATTCCCGAAGGGTGGAATCTCTTCGCGATCGTCCCCGCCCTCGCCACCGCGCTCGGCGCGCCGCCGGAGTCCGTGGAGGTTGCGGTGCGCGACACGGCGCTCCTGCGCGAGCTCGACATCCCGACGCCCACGCTCGAAGGCTATCTCTTCCCCGACACCTACATCTTCGCGTTCGGCACGTCGCCGCACGTGGCCGTGCGCGAGATGGTGACGCGCTTCGAGCACGTGTGGGATCCCGCCTGGGACGATCGGCTGCAGCAGCTCGCGATGAGCAGGAACGACGTGATGGCGCTCGCGTCCATCATCGAGCGCGAGGCGCGGCTCCCTGAGGAGCGCGCGGTGATCTCGGCCGTGTATCACAATCGACTACGACTGCAGATGCCGCTGCAGGCCGATCCGACGGTGGAGTACGCGCTCGGCGGGCATCGCGAGCGGTTGTACTACAAGGATCTCGACGTCGAGTCGCCGTACAACACGTATCGGCATCCGGGGCTGCCGCCTGGCCCGATCGCGTCACCGGGGAAGGCGAGCATCGAGGCGGCGCTCTTCCCCGCCGCGGTGCCGTATCTCTACTTCGTGGCGAGCCCGGACGGGCACCACGAATTTCGCACGACGTTCAAGGCGCACACCGAGGCGGTTCAGGAGGCGCGACGCGAGCGGCGCGAGCATGCGACGCGCGAGTGAGCGCCGATCTGCGCGCTAGCCTGGGAGGTCGGGGCGCAGCGCGCGCGCGGCGTGGAGATAGACGTGGCGAAGCTCGGTGCGCGATGCGCTCGACTCGACGTGCAGGAGAACGCGAATGCACTTGGGGAGCGAGCCAGGCACCGGAATCTCGAGCGTGCAGAGGAGCGGAACGTCGAGCCACCCCAGCTCGCGCGCGGCGTGCGCGGGAAATTCGCTCGTCAGGTCGTGCGTGACGGTGAAGATCGCGCTGATGACATCGGCGCTCGTGATGTCGTTGCGGGCGACGATCGTCTCGAGCAGCTCGCGGGTGGCGTGCCGAATCTGGTCGGGCGTGTCGCTGTCGACGGTGGTCGCGCCGCGAATCGCCCGCGCTCTTCGGTCACCCATGATGCTCCCGTATGCTGAATCCTGAGACGCTGAGGCTCGTCGCCATCACGGATGGTGTGCGCGGCGGTGCGAGCGAGATCGTGCAGCGTGCGCTCGCGTGCGTGCGCGGTGGCGCGACGATGGTGCAGCTGCGACTCAAAGATGCGGATGCGCGGACGCAGGTGGAAGTAGCGCGCGCGCTCATCGCGGCGCTGCCTGCGCGCATTCCGATCATCATGAATGATCGCGCGGATCTCGCGATCGCGGCGGGTGCGGCGGGCGTGCATGTCGGCCCCGAGGATCTTCCCGCGGCGGCGGTGCGTCGAATTCTCGGACCGGCGCGCATCGTCGGCGTCTCCGTGGGCAATGACGCCGAGGCGCTGCAGGCGAGCGACGCGGACTACGTCGGGATCGGGCCGGTGTACGCGACGGCGTCGAAGGGCGACGCGGGGAGTGCGATCGGTGTCGCGGAGCTCGCGCGGCTGATCGCGCTGTGCGCGCGGCCGGCGGTGGGGATCGGCGGCATCGATGCGACGAATGCAGCGGCGGTGATCGACGCGGGTGCGCGCGGGGTTGCAGTGATTCGCGCGCTCTTCAGCGCGGCCGACCCCGAGGAGGCTGCGCGGTCGCTCCGTTCCGCCATCGGAATGTGATGTCCGGCGCGCCGACGGCCGCGGATGCATCGCGGCGATCGNNCGTGAGCTCGGGGTCGAACTGCGTGCCGCGGCCGCGGGCGATAGCGTCGTGCGCAACGTGGACGGAGCGTTCGCGCTCGTAGCGGCGGCCGTGCGTGATGACGTCGAAGGTATCGGCGAAAGCGACGATGCGCGCTTGCGGCGGAATGTCGACTCCCTTGAGCCCGCGCGGATAGCCGCTGCCATCCCAGCGCTCGTGGTGCGAGAGGACGCCGTCGTAGAGCTCCGGATAGAAGGCGTTGAGCGGACGGATGACATCCGCGCCCAGTTTCCCCGCTCAAAGACAAGCTGGCTGCCGCCGGTGCGGTGTTCCGCGAACGCCACGGCGTCGAGGTGGTTTCAAATTTCGGAAACCTCCACGCCGAATGCGGCGCGGTGCGCGACGCGGCGGCGCTGGCGGATTTTTCGTTCGTCCGCATTTTCACGCTGCCGGAGACGCCGGGCATTGATTTTCTGGACGTGCTGCTCGCGGGCAACGTGCCGAAAATCCGTTTTGGCCGCGTGCTGCACACGTTTCTCGCCGACCAGGATGGGAATTTGGCGGCGG
>PLMM01000276.1 GCA_003142495.1 Gemmatimonadota bacterium
AATTGTCTTTGGTGGCGTCGTTCATGATGAGGCCGATCACCTTGAACGGCTCGCCGGCATGCACCGCCTTGAGGTAGGTGGTGGTGCTCATGTCGCCGATCTGCGCGCGGCCCTCGTGCATGGCATTGACCATGTCGGTGCCGGTATCGACCACCAGCATCTTGTCGTCGACGCCGTGCTTCTTGAAGAAGCCCTTCTCCGCGCCGATGAACATCGGCAGATGACCGAAATTATTTCCGATCACCACGTCGAGCTTGGGCAGTTCCGCCATTGTCTTTACTCCCGGTTTTTCTAGTCCGCGCCGTCAGGACAGCTTCAGCACCTGCGGATTGACGCAATTCGGCGGCATGCGGCCGTCGATCAGCGCCTGAATGTTGTCGACCACGGTGTTCGCCATCAGGTCGCGCACTTCCATCACCGCGCTGCCGAGATGCGGCGTAAGCACGACGTTCTCACGAGCCACGAGCGCGGCGGGCACCAAGGGCTCCCTCTCGAACACGTCGAGCCCGGCGCCGCCGATCGTCCCCGCCTGGAGCGCCGCGATCAGGTCGTTCTCGTTCACGACATCGCCGCGCGCCGTGTTGATCAGGATCGAGCCCTTCCGCATCTGCGCGAGGCGCGCAGCATTCATCAGATGCCTGGTCTCCGGCGTCGCCGGGCAGTGCAGCGAGACGAAGTCGCTCGCGTTGAGCACCGCCTCGATGCTGTCCTTTCGCTCGGCGCCGAGCGCCTGCGCTTCTGCCTCGCTGAGCGGATACGGATCGTGGTAGATGATCTTCATCCCGAAGCCGAAATGCGCGCGCCGCGCAACTGCGCGCCCAATCCGCCCGATACCGATGAGCCCGAGCGTCTTGCCATGCACCTGCGTCGCGAGCATGTGCGTCGGCCGCCAACCCGTCCACTTGCCGCTGCGCAACTCGCGCTCCCCTTCGCCAACGCGCCGCGCCGTCGCCAGCATCAGCGTGAGCGCGAGATCGGCCGTATCCTCCGTGAGCACATCCGGCGTGTTCGTCACGACGACGCCGTTCGCCTTCGCGGCCGCGACATCGATGTTGTTGTAGCCGACACCATAGTTCGCGACGATCCTCGCCTTCCGCCCCGGCGTCGCGAGCAGCTCGGCGGTGATCTTGTCGGCGACGCAGGGCAGCAGCCCATCCGCCTCACGCATCGCGCGCGCGAGCGCGGCCGCTTCGAGCGGCACGTCGCTCGCGTTCAGCTCGACGTCGAACAGCTTCTTCGCGCGCTCCTCAGCCGCAGCCGGGAGCTTGCGCGTGATGACGACTTTCGGCTTCGCCATCTCAGGCGAGCACCGGCCGGCGCGCCGGCTTGAGCAGCGCCTGCTTCATCGCGCTCCCGAGCTCCGCCGGACTTGCCGCAACCGTGAGCCCCGAGTTGCGCATGATCTCCGCCTTCTCGAGCGCGCTGTCGCCGAACGCCGAGATGATCGCACCCGCGTGCCCCATGCGCCGACCGCGCGGCGCCGACAATCCGGCGACGTAGCCGACGATCGGCTTCGACATGTTGTCGCGCGCCCACAGCGACGCCTCGGCCTCCTGCGGGCCACCGATCTCGCCGATCATCATCACGGCGTCGGTCTCATCGTCGGCCTCGAAGCGCTGCAACATGTCGACGAACGAGCTTCCGTTGATCGGGTCGCCGCCGATGCCCACGCTCGTGCTCACGCCGATCCCGAGCGCCTGCATCTGCGACGCGGCCTCGTAGCCGAGCGTGCCCGAGCGTGACACGATGCCGACGCGGCCCTTCGTGTAGATGCTCCCCGGCATGATGCCGATCATCGCTTTGCCCGTGGAGATTACGCCGGCGCAGTTCGGACCGATGAGCGTCGGCTTCCGCTCGCGCGAGTAGCGAAGCATGTACCGCTTCACACGCATCATGTCCTGTGCGGGAATGCCGTCGGTGATGCAGACGATGAGCTGGATCTCCGCATCCGCCGCTTCCATGATCGCATCAGCGCAGAATGGCGCGGGAACGAAGATGCCGCTCGCCGTGGCGCCCGTCGCCTTCACCGCCTCCTTCACGGTGTCGTAGACAGGAAGGCCGAGATGCGTGGCGCCGCCTTTCCCCGGCGTCACGCCGGCGACGATGTTCGTGCCGTACTCGATCGCCTCCTTCGCGTGGAAGCTCGCCTTGTCTCCCGTGAATCCCTGGAAGACGATCCGCGTATTTTCGTCGACGAGTATGCTCACGAGACCTTCTCCCTTACTGTGCGCGTAACCGGCGTGTTGAGTGCCTCGACTGCCTTTTCCGCGGCATCCGCGAGCGTGTCGGCGGTGATGATGCTCAAGCCGCTATCTCGAAGAATCGCGCGCCCCTGCTCCACATTCGTTCCCGCGAGCCGCGCAACGATCGGCACGGGCACATTCACATCCCTCGCCGCCTGAATGATTCCCTCGGCCACCCAGTCGCAGCGATTGATACCGGCGAAGATGTTCACCAGCACGCAGCGCACGCGAGGATCGGAGAGCACGAGCCGAAATGCGGCCGCAACGCGATCCGGAGAGGCGCCGCCGCCGATATCGAGAAAGTTCGCCGGCTGGCCCCCCGCGTGTGTAATCATGTCCATCGTCGCCATGGCGAGTCCGGCACCATTCACGATACACCCAATCGAGCCCTCGAGCGCGATGTAGTTGAGGCCATGCTTCGCGGCCTCCGCGTCTCGCGGATCTTCCTCGGCGTAGTCGCGCAGCTCCGCGACCTCGGGACGACGGAAGAGTGCGTTGTCGTCGAACTGCATCTTCGCGTCGAGGGCGAGCACGGCGCCGCTCTCCGTGATCGCGAGCGGATTGATCTCGACCATCGTCGCGTCGAGATCGCGAAAGGCGCGGTACGCTCCGAGAATCGCCTTCACCGCCTGGTTCATCTCCGATGAGCTGAGGCCGAGCCCGAACGAGAGCTCGCGCGCCTGAAAGGGCAGCATGCCCACCGCGGGCTCCACCATCTCGCGCAGGATCGTCTGCGGCGATCGCGCGGCAATCTCCTCGATCTCCATTCCGCCTTCCGGCGCGGCCACGACGCACACGCGCTCCGAACGGCGATCGAGCACGAAGCCGAGATAGATCTCACGCCTGATCGGGACCGCGACTTCGACGTAGAGTCGATGCACGATCTTCCCCGCGGGCCCCGTCTGGTGCGTGACGAGCTTCTTGCCGAGCAGCTCGGTCGCCGCCGCGCGAACCTCTTCGAGTGTCGTGCAGAGCTTGATGCCGCCCGCCTTGCCGCGCGCGCCCGAATGGATCTGCGCCTTTACGACCCAGCGCCCGCCACCAATTTCCTCGGCGCGATAAACGGCCTGGTCGGGCGTATACACCACTCCACCTTTCGGCACAGGAACGCCGAAGCCAGCCAGCAACTCTTTCGCCTGATACTCGTGGATGTCCATTGACTGCTCGCTGTGGGTGTCAGCCCGGCGACGTGGAAATATGGAGCCTGCCGTCGCTGGTCGCGCAACGAACGGCCGCTGTACTCATTACCCTTTCTTCTTCGTGATCTCGCCCGCCATCACGACGATGTTCTGCGCCATCCGCGCCGACGCCGCGTCGATCAGCCTGCCGTCGAGCGATGCCGCGCCCCGCCCCTGCGCCTCCGCTTCCGTGAGCGCCTCCAGAATCCGCTTCGCCTTCGTCACCTCATCCGCCGACGGAGTGAAGATCTCGTTCGCCAGCTCGATCTGCGTGGGGTGAATCGCCCACTTTCCCTCGCAGCCGAGAGCGGCAGCGCGGCGCGCGGCGAGCTTGAAGCCGTCCGGATCCTTGAAGTCGCCGAACGGCCCGTCGATCGCGCGAAGACCATAGGCGCGGCACGCGACGACCATCCGCGAGATGCCGAAGTGCCACTGGTCGCCAGGATAATCCGGATTCAGCCCGCCGATGTTCGTCGTGCGCGCGCGCACGCTCGCCGCGTAGTCCGCGACGCCGAAGTGCATCGCCTCGAGCCGCTTGCTCGACTGCGCGATCGCCTCGACGTTGGCCATGCCGAGAGCGGTCTCGATGAGCACCTCGATCCCGATCTTGTGTGGCAGCTTCTTCGAGTCCTCGATCTGCGTGAGCATCGCGTCGACCATGTAGACATCGCTCGGCACGCCGACCTTCGGAATGAGCACCGTGTCGACGAACTGCCCCGCCTGCTCTACGACGTCGACGACATCGCGATACATGTAGTGCGTGTCGATGCCGTTGATGCGCACGGAAATTGTCTTGCCGCGCGCGCGCCAATCGATGCTCTTGAGCGCCTCGATGGTGTTGAGGCGCGCCTGTTCCTTGTCGTTCGGTGCAACGGCATCCTCGAGATCGAGGAAGACGTAGTCCGCCGGACCTTCGGCCGCCTTGGAAAACATCTCCGCGCGCGAGCCCGGAACCGCCAGCTCGCTCCGCTGCAAACGGAAACGAGCCGGCTCGTACCTGGTAAAGCTCATCGAGCGGCTACGGCCGGCTCGCCACGCTTCTCGGCGCTCTTCGCCGCGGGCGCAGAAGGAGTGGCGCCGCCCGTGCGCCAGTACTCGGACGCCGCGCCGACGCCGCTGCCGGGAACGATCTGCGTCATACCGACATCGCGCATCGACATCTCCGCGCCAGCGATCGCGCCGAGCAGCATCAGCTCGTTGAGATCGCCGAGATGACCGATGCGGAAGAGCTTACCGGCCATCTGCCCGAGGCCGGCGCCGAGCGCGAGGTTGTACTTCTTGAAGGCAGTGGAGATGATCTGCGCGCCATCAACGCCGGCGGGCGTCATGATCGCGGAGACGGTGTCGGAGTTCCACTTCGGATCTTTTGCACACAGAGCAAGCCCCCACGCCTTGGCCGCGGCGCGAACGCCCTCGGCGAGGCGATGGTGGCGCGCGTACACGTTGTCGAGCCCTTCTTCGAGCAGCATGTCGAGCGACTCGCGCAATCCGTAGAGGAGCGTGAGCGCGGGCGTGTACGGGAAGTAGCCCGTGGCGTTCGCCTTGATCTGGTCGCCGAAATCGAAGAAGACGCGCGGCAACTTCGCGCTCTCGCGACGCGCGAGCGCCTTCTGGCTGACGCCGATCAGTCCGAGCCCTGCGGGAAGCATGAAGCCCTTCTGCGATCCGGTGATCGCGAGGTCGACGCCCCACTCATCCATGCGGAACTCGAGACTGCCGACCGAGCTCACCCCGTCGACGTAGAGCAGCGCGGGATGCTTCGCGTTGTCGATCGCCTTGCGCACGGCGGCGATGTTGCTCGTCACGCCCGTGGCGGTTTCGTTGTGCACGACGAGCACGCCCTTGTAGTCGTGCTTCGTGTCGGCGCGGAGCTTCTCCTCGATCTTCTCCGGCGATGCGCCTTCTCCCCAGGGGATATCGATGATATCTACCTGCAGACCGAGTCGCTGCGCGCAGTCGATGAAGAGGTGGCTGAACTGGCCGTAGCGCGTGGCGAGCAATTTGTCGCCCGGGCTACAGGTGTTGACGAGTGCCGCCTCCCACATGCCCGTGCCGGTGGCGGCGAACACGAACGGCTGTCCTTCTGTTGTGCGGAAGACCTTCTTCAGGTCGGGGAATATGCTGAGGGGAAGCTTGGGGAAGACCGGGGACCGATGGTCTTCCATTGCCCGATGCATCGCATTGAGAACACGGTCGGGAACGTTGGTGGGACCTGGGACAAACAGAAAATTTCGACCGGGCATGTGCGACGCTCCAAGAAAAAGTTCGTTCAGTTCGAATTTCGGAACACATTGTCGCACTCGCGCGGCGCGCGCGGATACGCAATCTTACGATCGATGAAAACACCGAGCCAACCCCAATGGGCCGTGATGCCGGCGGGCCGTCCGATCGACGCGCGCACGGCACTCGTCCAGCTGTACTGGGCCGCGGTGCGGGCCGTCGCGCCTGGTCCCGCGCTCACTGCCGCGCTCGAGCGAATCTCGAAGGAGATCGGCCACAAGCGCGTCTGGATCATCGCGATCGGAAAGGCGGCGAACCCGATGGCGATTGCCGCGGTCGACTTCCTCGCCGCGCACAGGCTCGAGCCGGCAGGCGGCGTCATTGTCGCGCCACGCGTGCTGCCGAGTCCCCACGCGCGCATCGAGTTCGTGGCGGGCGACCATCCATTGCCTGGCGCGAACTCCTTCGCCGCCGCCGACGCCGTCGGCCGATGGACGAGGCAGGTAAAGCCGGACGATGAAGTGTGGGTGCTGCTCTCGGGCGGCGCATCGAGTCTCATCGCCGCGCCGGATGGCTCGATCAAGCCAGAAGAGATGGTGCAGCTCTTCGACTTGCTGCTCGGCTCCGGGCTCGACATTGCGACCATGAATATCATCCGCAAACGGTTCACTCGCTGGAGCGCAGGCAGGCTCTCTGCTGCGCTGAGCGCTGCACGCACACGAAACTTCATTGTCTCCGACGTCATCGGCGACGAT
>PLMM01000031.1 GCA_003142495.1 Gemmatimonadota bacterium
CCGCGCTTGCCAGCTTGGTCCCCACGCGCTTGGGGATGCGAGTCGATCCAGTTATCGCTTTACGCCGGGAATATTGAGCACCTCCCCCGTGCGCAATGGAACGCCTCACAATAAGTGGTCCACGACGGTCGTCCGATCGGAGAGATGTAAGTGCGCTCACTTCCCTGTCCATGTCAGTGACGTTCAACGGACTTCGATGAGACCTACCAAGATCGATATCGGCACGCGCTCGAGCGATGCCGTAGTGTCTTACCGCCCGAAATGCCGTCGGGGAGCGCGCGCGAGTCGACGCTTGACAGAATCAGCACGATGCAACAGTATCCTAAGAACCTTAGGCTACAGGTTTTCGCATGACGGAACCACTGGATGTCGTTCGCGGCACGCTCGATCTGATGATCCTCAAGACGCTTTCGTGGACGCCCATGCACGGGCTCGCAATCGTCCGCTGGATCGAGCGTGCTTCCGAAGCTCAGCTGCAGATCGAGGAGGGGGCGCTCTATCCTGCGTTGCATCGCATGGAGCACAAGCAGTGGCTGGTAGCGGAATGGCGGTACACCGAGCAAGGGCGCAAGGCGAAATACTACCGCATCACGACGGCAGGAAAGCGGCAGCTCACGGCGGAACTTTCTCGCTGGGCGCGGTACACCAGCGCCATCGGTCTCGTGATCGCTGCGCAGTCGTCCTCAGCTCCGACCTCGCGGTGACAAACCCGCGCCACTCAAGCGACGGCTGGCGCGGCCTCAAGCGCGTCTTTCGATTTCCGTCGTCGCGACGTCGAATTTGCGAAGATGCGGACGCCGAGCTGGCGTTTCACCTCGATGAGCGCGCGACGGAGCTGATGTCACTCGACAATCTGAATCGCGTCGAGGCGACCGAAGAGGCTGAGCGTCGCTTCGGAGATGTGGGCGCCTATCGCCGCGAGCTTCGAACCATCGACGGCGCGTCCCGGCGCAAGGCCGCCTTCGGAGAACTCGCCCGCACGCTATTGCGCGAGTTTGGCCAGGCGCTGCGATCACTTGGTCGGGCGCGTTCGTTCTCGCTCTTGGCGATGTTCACGCTCGCGTTGGGTCTAGGCGCCTCGACCGCGATTTTCACGTTGCTCGATCGAATCGTCATTGAGCCGCTCGCGTATCCCAGCGCAAATCGGATGATCCGAATCGGCACCGGATGGCCCGGAATTAAGGCGGGAGAGGAATATGGCACGTCCAAGTACATGTTCGAGCGCTTTCAGGAGCACGGCAGGACGCTTGAGCACATCGGGGCCTATGTCTTTGAGGCATTCACGCTACCTGCCGCTAAGGGGCTCGACGCCGAGCGAGTATGGGCCGCAGATGCGAGCGCAAGCGTGTTTGCACTGCTGGAGATTCGGCCCTACATCGGTCGCGTATTCACCGTTCAGGATCAAGCGCCGCTCGATCCTTCGGTGGTCATACTGTCGCACGAACTGTGGCTGCGGCGATTCGGCGGCGATCCGGCGATACTCGGAAGGACGATCGACCTGGACGGACGACCGAAGGAAGTAATCGGGGTGCTACCCCCCGGCGCTCAACTTCCCGAAATGAAAACGCAGCTGTGGATACCGCTTCATCTCGATCCGGCCGATCCGCCTCTTAACAATCACATATTCTCGACGATAGGCCTGGTGAAGCCCGGTACGAGTATCGAACAGTCCTTTCGCGAGCTCAATGGTCTGACTCGCCGCATGATCGCTGACTATCCAGACGTCTACGGAGCTGGATTTCTCGCCAAGACGGGGTTCAGGATCTACGTACGGCCGCTCCGCGATGACGTCGTAGGTCCGGAGATCGCGCGCTCCCTTTGGATCATGTTTGCATCGGTGGCAGTCGTTCTGCTCATTGCCGCTGCAAATGTCGCGAGCCTCTTTCTCATTCGTATCGACGTGCGCCGCCGGGAGATTGCGTTGCGGGCTGCACTGGGAGCAGATCGCGGACGACTCGCAATCCACTTCCTGTCAGAAAGCTTGCTCCTCGCGGCCGGAGCCGCGCTTGGGGCGATCGCGCTGGCATTTCTCCTGCTACGCGTCGTGCTGGCGCTCGCGCCGTCGAACTTGCCTCGGTTGCATGAGGTGCAATTCGATTCGTCGAGTGGCGCCTTCTGCGTGGTCGCCGCATTGATCGTCGGCCTGGCGTTCGGTCTGTTGCCGCTCGTGAAAATGCGATTTGTGACCGGCATGCTGCGCGATGGAGGTCGAGGGCTCACGGGCTCTCGCGGACAAGGCGCAGCTCGCCGTACGCTCGTATCAGCTCAGGTCGCGCTGTCCGTGGTGCTCCTCGTGTCGGCGGGTCTTCTTGCGAAGAGCTTCGCTCAGCTCCGCGCGGTGCGATCCGGTCTCGATCCTCACGGCGTACTTTCCATGACCATCGTTCTGCCGCCAGTCCGATATCGGAGCGATGCACAGGTCCTTGGCTTCTGGCATAAGCTCGCGCGTCGCAGCGCTGCGATGCCCGGCGTCACAAGCACTGGCGCGATTTCATGGCTCCCATTTACCGGCGAGATCGGATGCACGAGCGTAATCGCCGAGGACTCGCCGCTCGATCCGTCAATGCGGACGCAATGCGTGTCGACTTTTACCGTTGCACCCGGATATTTCGCGACGATGCGCATTCCCTTGACGGGAGCGGAGCCGGGATGGGCCGAGAACGAAAGCGGAATGGGAACGATGGTCGTTAGTCACGCTCTCGCGGCGCGATTGTGGCCCGGGGAGAGCGCGATCGGTCACACCCTGGTAATCTCCACGAGGCGACGTCTGTCATTTCGAATCTCGGGAATAGCCGAGGACGTACGCGCAAGCGGATTGCAGAAGCCGGTGATCGAAGCTGCTTACTTCCCGATCGCGGCGCCAGCGGCTGCGGGACCATCCAGCAGTACCGACATGGACGGTAATTACCTCAGTTTCGTCGTGCGTTCGACCAGAGGTAACTTCCCGTCGCTGGGTGCAGCGATTCGGCGCGCAGTGGGAGAGATGGATTCGCACGTCCCCGTCGTTGATGTGCAACCAATGGACGCGATCATTGCGAAATCGATAGCACAGAGCTCCTTCGTGATGCTGCTGCTCGGGATTGCCGCAGCCATCGCGCTCGCGCTGAGCGTGATCGGCATCTATGGAGTCATCTCCTACACAGTCGCGCAGCGGCGAGTGGAGATCGGCATACGAATGGCCCTGGGCGCCAAAATGGTCCAGGTGCGCCGCACAGTCATTGGCCAGTCGGTGA
>PLMM01000247.1 GCA_003142495.1 Gemmatimonadota bacterium
GGCCTGGACCTCGATCGAGATCTTGACCTCGTGTCCGATCACGACGCCGCCGCTCTCGATCGCCTGGTTGTACACGAGACCGAAGTCGCGCCGGTCGATCTTCCCCTTGGCGCTGAAGCCGATGCGATCGCCGCCCCACGGATCCTTGCCGGAGCCTTCGTTCGTGGCCTCGAGCGTGATCTCCTCCGTCACGCCGCTGATGGTGAGATTCCCCGTGAGCGTGAACTCCGAACTGTCGCCGGAGACTTTCGTGCTCTTGAAGGTGATCTCGGGATACTTCGCGACATCGAAGAAGTCCGCGCTGCGGAGGTGCTCATCGCGCTGCGCCGTGCGCGTATCGATGCTCGCGGTCTTGATCACCGCGCTGACGGACGATGCCGACGGATTGCCGTCGACGAGCACGATGTCGCCCTCGACGTCGGCAAAGAGTCCCTTAACCGTGCTGATCATCAGATGCTTAACGGCGAACTCGACGTGCGAATGACTGGGATCGATCTTCCAGGTGGTACTTGTGGCTGGTGCTTGCGTTGTGGCCATGGGGCGACTCCTGTGACGTGAAATGACGATCTCTTGAATTCAAGAGATCTCACGTCGATTTGGTTCCCGGCCCCCCTACTACCACCACCGCGTGCAGCCCCATTTTCTTGAGCAGCCGGATCGCGGTTCGCTTTTCCGCCGCCGACAGTCCGCTCGTCGCCAGCTCGATCACGGCTGCGTGCCCAGGCCAAATCCGCTTCATGAGCGCCGTCCCCGAGGCCGTCAAATGCAGATACGCCAGGCGCCGGTCGGTCTCGCACGCCTTGCGTGCAATCAGCCTTCTCCCGACGAGCTTGTTGATGACGTACGTCAGGCTGCCGCTCTGCAGCAGCACTCGCTCGCTCACGTCGCCGGCAGTGAGATCGCCCTTGTGATGCAGCACCTCGAGCACGGCAAACTCGGTGAGAGAAAGCTCACCGCGCTCGATGTCCAGCTTCGCGAGCTCTCCCACCGCCTCGTGCGCACGACTCAAAACCACCCACAGCTTGAGGGCGGCATCCTGCTCGGAGTCGGGGATCCTGCCGTTGCGGGCCATGTGGCACACAAGATAGCGAAATCTTTACCCGCCCCGCGAATCCGCCTGGCGCTTTTCTGCCCGAGCCCGCTGGCTGGGAACGTGCATAGGTCGTGTCCATGACCGATCGCCCGCCCGGCCGCGACACCGCCGCCGTACTCGCCCTCGAAGAATCATCCGAATTGCGGGATCGCTCCGCCTCGCCCACCGGCGAGATCGAGTCGCCGAGCCTCGCGAATCTCGAGAGCGCGATGGAGACTCAGCCCGCGGTGCGCTCGCTCGCCGCCACGCTGCTCGTGATCATCGCGACCTTCTACACACTCTACTTCGCGCGCGCCTTCTTTCTCCCGGTCACATTCGGGCTGCTCCTCAACCTGCTCTTGAGCCCCTTCGTGCGCACGCTCAAGCGCGCGCGCATTCCGTATCCGATCGGCGCCGCGATCGTGGTGCTCTCGATCGTCGCCGTCGTCGGCGTCGGCGGCTACTTCCTCGCCGATCCTGCGCAGGAATGGATCACGAAGGCGCCCCAGTCCGTCGCCGCCGCCAACGTCAAGCTCCGCAAGCTCCGGCGGCCGATGGAGCAGGTGACCAAGTCCGCCGACCAGATGGCGCGCGCCGCGACCACCGGCAGTTCCACTCCGCGCGTGCAGGAGGTGACGCTCGCCGGTCCCACGCTCATGGATCGCTTCGTCGGAGCCTCCGCCACCTTCCTCGCCGGCGCGCTCGAGACGCTCGTCCTCCTCTACTTCCTGCTCGCTTCCGGCGATCTCTTCCTGCAGAAGCTGACGAAGATGCTCCCCGAATTTCGCGACAAGAAGAAAGCCGTCGCGATCGCGCGCGAGACCGAGACATCGATCTCGATGTATCTCACCACCGTCACGCTCATCAATGTGTTCGAGGGCGGCGTCGTCACACTCGTGATGTGGGCGCTCGGCGTGCCCAACCCGGTGCTGTGGGGCGTGCTCGTGTTCTTCCTCGAGTTCATCCCCTATCTCGGCGCGCTCGTGATGGTCGGCGTGCTCACGCTCGCCGCGCTCTCCACCTTCGACAGCGTCGCCCACATCGTAGCCGTCCCCGCGAGCTACCTCGCGATCAATCTCCTCCAGGCCTACCTCATCACGCCGCTTCTGCTCGGAAAGCGACTCACGCTCAACCCGGTCGCGATCCTGATCGGGCTGATCCTCATGTGGGAGATCTGGGGCGTCGCCGGCGCGTTCATCGCCGTGCCGCTCCTCGCCACCTTCAAGATTCTCTGCGACCACATCGAGACGCTCGCCCCCGTCGGCGAGTTCCTGGGCGACTGAGCGCTAGAGCCGGTTCATCTTCACCAGGATTGCCTCGTGCTCCACGCTTCCGGTGGAAGTTGCGGGACCTTCCATCGCGGAGCATGCACACAGAACCGCGCAGCTCACGAACGTGAGCGCCTTGCGAGAGATCGACATGGTCTTTGCGTCCCCGTCTTGCGGCGAGTTTGCCGTTGTCGCTGGGCCCAGAGCCGAGCTCGAGCCCCTAGCGATCCTGCCGTACTATGGGTTAGTAGGATGATCGTACTAGCTTGATGCGTCCGCCTGGTCCAAGCAACTCGAATCCACATTGTGAATTTCTCATCCGCAGCAGGCAATGTCGTCCCGAGTGAGGTAGAGCGAAGCGATCACCGCGCTGCAGTCACCGCGGGCTTCCTCGGATGGACTCTCGATGCATTCGATTTCTTCATCGTTGTCGTCACACTGACCGCGATTGGAAAGGACTTTCACGTTTCTGATGCCGATATGGCAAAGACCATCGCAGTGACGTTGGCCTCCCGGCCAGTGGGTGCATTCATCTTCGGAATGCTCGCCGACCGATTCGGCCGGCGAATCCCACTCATGATCAACCTCGTGTTCTACTCCATTCTCGAGGTGGCCTCGGGGATGGCCACGTCGTACACGATGTTCTTCTGGCTGCGCGCACTGTTCGGCGTCGGCATGGGCGGCGAATGGGGCGTGGGCGCATCGCTCGTGATGGAGAAGAGCCCCGTCAAGCACCGCGGCATTCTCTCCGGATTGCTCCAGGAGGGCTACGCGACGGGAAATCTCCTCGCGTCCGTCGCCTACTTTCTCATCTTTCCGCACTACGGCTGGCGCCCACTCTTCTTCATCGGCGGCCTTCCCGCGCTCCTCGCGATCTTCGTGCGCATGAAGGTGAAGGAATCGGAAGTCTGGAAGCGCACGCGTCATCACGATTTCAAGTCGCTCTTCCGCGCGATTCTCTCGCAGTGGCGCCTCTTCCTCTATCTCACGTTGCTGATGGCGCTTATGAACTGCGTCTCGCACGGTACGCAGGACATGTATCCGACCTTCCTGCAGCGTGACTGGGGAATGTCGCCGCGCATGCGCTCGGCGCTCAACGCCTTCGCCGCTGTCGGCGCGATCATCGGCGGCGTCGCCTTCGGCTATCTCTCCGATCGCATCGGGCGTCGCAAGTCCATCGTGCTCGCACTCGCGCTCGCCGTGCTCATGATTCCGCTCTGGGCCTTCGCGCCGAGCGTCGTGCTGCTCGTGGTGGGCGCCTTCCTGATGCAATTCATGGTGCAGGGCGCGTGGGGCGTGATCCCCGTGCACATCAACGAGCTCGCGCCGGACTCCGTGCGCGGCTTCATCCCCGGCTTCGCGTACCAGTGCGGTGTGCTCATTGCCGGTTCCGTGGTGTATATCGAGGCAACGCTCGCGTTGCACATGTCGTACGCCAAGGCGATGGCCATTACGGCGCTCACGGTCTTCATCCTCGCCGCTGTGGTCGCCGCCCTGGGCCGGGAGAATCACAGGGTGGCCTTTGGCGCCGCGCCCTGACGATCACGGGGTCCTATTCGCGGACCGGCGGCGCCTGCTATACCTTTAGGTCAGGTATGTCCTTTCTAGAGTTGAACCAATCGCAGCAGGATGCGTGCTCCGCCCGTGCTCAGCGCGTAAGCCGCGGCCACCGGCGCGGAAGAGCGTGGATGCTCATCGCATGCGCGGCATCGCTCGCGGCGAGCGCTCCCGCACGCGCGCAGGCAACCACCACGCCGGTGCTCGTCGCTCCCGCGGCCCCGGATCCCGCGCTCGCTTCGCCGCGCGCAGCAGTCACCGCCGCCTTCGACGCGATGTCGCACAAGCAGTGGGCGCGCGTTGCCGCACTCTCCGACTCCGCGTTTCTGAGCCAGTGGCGCGATCAGCAGCTCGTCTACGCGGACGCGGACAAGATCGAGCGCGACAACAAGAAGAAGCATCAGAAGCAGTACGGACTGCCGAATTGCGTGCAGAAATACTTCGAATCCCAGGAATCGCACTACAGCGACACCTTCCTCAAGGGATTCGCCGGCGCGAAGTCGATCACGCAGCTCGAGGGGCTCACCCCCGAGCAGCTGTTCGCGAGCTGGCTCGCCGGCGGCGACGCGGTGAAGTCCAACGAGCGCTCGACGACGCGCACCATCCTCGGCGAGATCCCCGAAAGCGAGTATCTCGTGCACGTCGTCTACCGCATGACGCCAACGCCGGCAGGCACGAGCGACGACGGCGTCGAGCGCATCACCGTGCGCCGCTACAATGGCGCGTGGCACGTCGTGCCCAACGATGACATTCGGCTCGCGGGACGCTCCTACTCCTGGCAATCGAGCAAGTGATCGGCGCCTCGTGGCGATGAGGCGACGGAGCGAGGCGATTGGCCCGCTCCCGTGGGTCGGCGTCATCATGGGCAGCAAGAGCGACCTCGAATATCTCGCGCCCGCGATCGAGATTCTCACCGAGCTGCAGATTCCGCACGAGGTCCGCACCGTCTCGGCGCACCGCACCCCCGTCTGGATGGCCGAGTACGCGACGAGCGCGGAGTCGCGCGGGCTCGAGGTCATCGTCGCCGCAGCGGGCGGCGCAGCGCACCTCCCGGGAATGGTCGCAGCGCATACGATCCTTCCCGTACTCGGCGTTCCCGTTCCGGCGACGATGCTCAACGGCATCGACTCCCTGCTCTCCATCGTGCAAATGCCGCGCGGCGTTCCGGTCGGCACGCTGGCGATCGGCAAGCCGGGCGCTGCCAACGCCGCCCTCCTCGCTGCCGCAATCTGCGCGGCGAAGCGACCGGAGCTCCGTGAGCGTCTGCGCGCGTGGCGCGCGGCGCGCACCGCCGAGGTGATGGAGGAGGAGCGCTCGCGGTGACACCGGTTCTTCCCGGCGCCACGATCGGCATTCTCGGAGGAGGGCAGCTCGGACGGATGATGACGCTCGCCGCGCGCGTGCTCGGCTACCACGTCATCATCCTCGATCCCGATCCCAACTGCGCCGCCGGCGCCGTCGCCGATCGCGTGATCGCTGCGCCCTTCGATGACATTGCCGCCGCCACCGAGCTCGCGAATGCGTGCGACGTCATCACCGTCGAGATCGAGAAGATCGGCGCGAATGCCATGGCCGCGGCGAGCGCGATCGTCCCCGTGCGCCCGGGCGGGCACGTGCTCCACATCATCCAGGATCGCGCGCGCCAAAGGCGCTGGCTCAATGAGCGCGACGTTCCCCTCGGCCCCTTCTGGGTTGCGAACACCGCCGAGGAGCTCGGGCTCGCGATGAAGGCTGCCGGCGCGCATGCATTCGTAAAATCGTCGTTCGGCGGCTACGATGGACGTGGGCAGACGCGCACGTCGCCGCGCGATGACGCAAGCGAGGTGTGGAGCTCACTCGGCTCGTCGACGTGCGTGATCGAGAAGGCACTCGATCTCGAGGGCGAGATCTCGGTGATGGTGGCGCGGCGTCCCGGCGGAGCGTGCGCGACATTTCCGCCGGCGCTCAATCATCATGTGAGCGGTGTGCTCGACTGGTCGGTGATCCCTGCTCCGATCTCCGGCGCCGTCGCGCGCGACGCCGTGCGAATAGCGCGCGGGATCGCGGAGCAGATGGATGTGGTGGGGCTGCTCGCGGTGGAGATGTTCATGTTGCGCGACGGACAGCTCGTGGTGAACGAGCTCGCGCCGCGCCCGCACAACTCCTTCCATCACACCGAGTACGCGTCGCTCACGAGTCAGTTCGAGCAGGGCATCCGCGCCGTCTGCGATCTTCCGCTCGGCGACACCGAGAGCATCCGGCCGGCGGCGATCGCGAATCTGTTCGGCGATCTCTGGCTGCACGATGGAGCGACGCCGCGCTGGGAACAGGCGCTCGCGCTTCCCGGCGTGCGCATTCATCTGTACGGCAAGTCGCCGCGCGCGGGACGAAAGATGGGACACGTGGGCGCTGTGGGCGCGACGGCGGAGGAGGCGGTGACGCTGGCGATAGATGCCCGCGCGCGACTGATGCCGCGGTAGCTGTGGTTGTAGTTCGGCTGCCGTAAGCGCTATTGTCGTCTACCCGAATTGCTCGTCAGTCGTTTTACTCGGCAAACGCCGAACATTCCTGCACACAAATGTCCGCACCCCTGTAGTCATTTCACTGTTTGGGCAGTTTCAGCCAGACTATGCGGATTATCCCTGTTTAACCACGCAAGCATCATAAACGAAATCTGTTAACACTAACCAGCAGAAAGCTACACCGTCCGAAACTGCGATGAGCGCGATGGATGCCATCTATCATCGCCGCGCCGTGCGTGACTATGCGCCTCAGAAAATCGATCAGGCCGTGATCCGCACACTGCTCGAGGCGGCCGTCCACGCTCCCACCGCCGTGCATGAGGAGCCATGGGCGTTTGTCGTCATTCAGGATAAGAACATCTTGAATCGCCTATCGGATACCGTGAAAGAACTCCTGACCCGTGGAACTGATCCCATTCATCCTCTAGGGGGAAGCCATACGTCTGATCGCTTCACGACCCCGGAATTCAATGCCTTCTATAACGCCGGAACGCTGATCGTTATCTGTGGAAAGCCGATAGGACCGTTCGTCGTCTCCGACTGCTGGCTGGCGGCGGAAAACCTGATGCTTGCCGCCTGCGCGAATGGGCTTGGCACCTGCGTCATTGGCCTCTCGGTCACGGCGCTGAACACGCCGCAGTGGAAGAATGAACTTGGCATCCCCGCTGAAATGACCGCCTTCGCCCCGATCATTGTCGGCGTGCCCGCTGGCGTTACGCCGCCCGTACCTCGCAAGCCGCCGGAAATTCTCGCCTGGAAATGATGCCCATGGCGAAAACATCCTTACCCTTATCTCAGGTTTATCGCCTGATCGAACCGGGGCCAGTGGTCATGGTTTCGACCATGAGCGGCAAGCAGGCGAATATCATGACCATGTCGTGGCACATGATGGTCGATTTTGAGCCGCCGATTTTGGCTTGCGTCATCAGCAACCGTGACTACACGTTCGACATCGTGAGGAAAACCAAAGAATGCGTTATCAACATACCGACAGTGGAGCTTGCCAAAAAAGTCGTGGCATGCGGTAACAGCTCCGGGCGAACTGTCGATAAATTCAAAAAGTTCAGCCTGACGCCCTCCAAAGCTGCCCATGTGCGCGCGCCGCTTATCGGCGAGTGTTACGCCAATCTTGAATGCAAGGTCGTCAATACCACGCTGGTAAACAAATACGGCATCTTTATTCTTGAGGTAGTGCGAGCGTGGATCGACCGCTCACAAAAACATCCCCGCACCATCCATCATCAGGGCAAAGGCGTGTTCGCGGTGGACGGCGAGATCATCAAGTTGCCTTCGAGAATGAAATAGCCGGGGTTCATTGGCGCACGACACGAAAGCTTGTCAAATGGCTGCGAGGCTCAGGCTGCAACTGAAGCTGTCTGTTCACGCCGTCGATTGGTCGCGACTTACCGCGGCCGCAGCGGCAGCGAGCTCGCGCACGATCTGCGCGACCGGCTCGATCTCGTTGATCTCGGCGACGCTCTTCCCCGCCTGCCAGTAGTCCGCCTTCTCATCGAGCGACGACTTCTTCAGCTGCCGCAGCGCGCGCAGCGCGTAGTAGCTCCGCATCCAGTGCTTCGTCTTGCGCCCGCGAAAAAGTCGCCGCGCAAAGGGCCCGACCGTCGTGCCCATGCGCTCGATGAACGGCGTACGAATCACCGCCACCGGCACACCGGTGATCCGCTCCGTGAGCACGATGTCATCCGCTCCCGCCTTGATGATCGCGCGCTTGTACGCGTCGCTCGCTATACACTCCGTCGTCGCGATGAAGCGCGTGCCCAGCTGCGCGCCCGCGTACCCCATGCCGAGCGCCGCGGCGAACGACGCGCCGCCGCCGATCCCGCCCGCACAGATCACCGGTAGCCCGAAGTCGCCCACCTCCGCGAGCAGCGCCTCCGCGCTCTTCGTTCCCGCGTGCCCGCCCGCACGCGTGTTCACCGCGATCAGCCCGTGCACGCCCCCGTCCACCGCCTTCTGCGCCCACTTTCGCTCGGTGACGTCGTGGTACACCACGCCACCCACGCTCTCGACGCGCTGCACCACCCACTTCGGGTTGCCGAGCGACGTCACGAAGAAGCGCACGCCCTCCTCGAGCGCGATCTCGATCCACTTCTCCATGCGCTCGCGATAGATGCGCGACGACTGCTCGATGAGCGCATTCAGCCCGATCGGCTTCGATGTGAGCGAGCGAATGAGCTTGAGCCCAGCACGATACTCGTGGCCGTGCACGTACGTGAGCGAGATCGGCTGCACGACACCTATCGCGCCCGCCTCCGATGCCGCCGCGACGAGCTCCGGATTGCTGCACGGATACATCGCGCCGCAGATGAGTGGCACCTCGATACCGACCTGTCGCGTGAACGCCGTTGCAATCGATGCCGAGGTGTTCGCCGTGCGCGCATCCGACATCACTTCGCGGGCACCGGCCCCACGAGCCAGTGCGCCGTCGCGCGCGCGACGACGTCGCCATGGGCGTCCACGATGTCCGCGAGGAAATCGTGCTTCCCGCTCACCGTCGCATCGAATGCCGGCGCAGTGCACTCCGCCGTGAGCAACCCGCGCGCCTTCTTCAGATACTCCATCGACAGCCCCGTCACGATCCCTCGCGCGCCATCCGGCATCGCCACGGTCATCGCGAGCCCGGTGGTGAGCTCGCCGAGATTCATGAGCGCGATCGCGTGCACGGAATGCAGATGATTTCGCACGGCGCGCCGGTCACGCATCTGCACCTTCGCGTACCCGGGCCGCAGCTCGACCACGCGTGGATTGATGCTCCCCGAGTACGGAATCGTGAAGCCGAGCAGCTTGCTGAACAGCGCGCGCCCACCCGGAAGCGGGCGAAGCCGCTCCCACTGTGCGCGCAGCTTCGTAGCTGGTGATCGAGAAGTCGCCATCTCCGGATGCTACCGGCGCAACGATGTCGCGGCAAGCGCGCGGAGTCGATCTTCGCTCGCGATGCGCTGGTACGGAAATGGCCACCGAATTCCGGTGGCCGTTTCATCACATCATCTGAGCAACTGCAGTCGATCAGCCGTTCGGTGGTATCGTGAGCGTCACCGTCTGCCCCGGTTGCACCGACAGCGAGTTGCTGATCGGCGCGCGGTTCGAGCCGATCGGCTCGCAGAGAAAGCGAACGGAATTCGCGGGGCCGACAACGTACGCCGGAATGACGAATTCCTGAGTCGTGTTGCCCGTGACGGTGCCAAGACGCTGGCGCCCTCCACCGTTGCTGATGATGTAGACGGTCATGTCCAGGAAGGCCTGGTTCTCGACACGAACGCGCGAGTCGAGCTGCGGCCCATTGTCGTCGCGCCCTGGATTGGCGTTGCGGCTGCATGCTGCAACCGTCGCGACAATGGCGACCATGGTTGCGAGCCTCGTGAGCTGGGATCTCATATCGTGCTCTCTTGCCTCGGTTGGAGTAATGCGACGCATCTGATGTACACCGCAATGCACCCGACATACCACGGCAGCGCCGCGGCCGCGACTCCCGACCGCTCAGTCCCCGTTCGGGCGCCCTTCCTTCTTCCCGCGCCGCGCGCCGATCGTCGACGGCCCCCACGCCGGCGCATCACTCGCCGGAAACGACTCCTCCGACGCCTCGTCCACTCGCGCATTGCTCGACAGTTGCGCGAGTTGCTCGATGAGCGCACTACAGAATGCCGGAAGATCATCCGCCGAGCGGCAGGTGATGAGATGCTGGTCGCGATTCACCACGCGTTCGGTGTAGATCCCGCCCGCCGCCTCGAGCGACGCGCGCATCTCGGCCGGCACCGCGAGCGTCCGCCCGCGCACGAGCTTCGCATCCATGAGCAGCGAGCAGGCTGAGCCGATCGCCGCCACCGTCCGGTCCAGCTCGAAAAAAGCAGTGACGAGCGCCTTCGCCCCGACATTGCCCGCGAGCGCGCCGAGGCTCTCGCCTCCCCCCGGAATCACCAGCGCCGCAAAGTCGCGCGCCTCGATATCGCCCACCAGCGAATCAACGTCGAACGAATCCGCGCCATCATGGCCGTCGATCGACTTGATCGCGCCCTTCTCAATCGACGCAATGCTCGCCGTCGCTCCGGCCTGCCGCACCGCGTTGAGCGGCGCCTCGAGCTCGATCTGTTCGACGCCATTGGCGCACAGAAAGGCGACCTTCACCTGCTCGAGCGGTAACGTCATGATCAATCCTCGTCCGGTTTGGCGCGCCGCCACATCCAGCGCGCGCGAATGCACGGAAATCTATGCTGGCAGATTCGGTGCCGCTCGCTTCAGAGGTCCAACGCTTGCATTTGCAACCGCTAATCGAATTAGGAGTCGTATGGCCGCGAGAAAGCAAAAAAGCAATGGCAAGTCGACGACGCGCGCGCGCGCGACACATTCGTTGCGGCGCAACGCCATGCCGATGCGAACGACAAAAAGCACAAAGGGAAAAAGGAGAAGACGAGCTCTCAGCAGCCCGCCATCATGAAAGAGCCGGCCGTGAACTGCAACTGCTGTACACGAATCAAACGGTGATCTCAACCGCAGTATGCAGTTGCCGCTTGCGGGCAGAACTGCGCCTATCCGCCGGCCCGCGCGCGCCCGATATTCCTCGCGTGCCCCTCGTTCCCTTATTCGGCCACGAAGCGCTCCGGCGCCGCCTCTCAGAAAGCGCCTCGAAGTCCGCCCTCCCCGCTAGTCTCCTCATCGAGGGACGCCGCGGAATCGGCAAGCAACGTCTCGCGCTCTGGCTCGGGCAGCTCCTGCTCTGCACCGGCGAAGGCGAGCGCCCATGCGGCAAGTGTGTGAACTGCCGCTACTCCGCAGAGCTCGTGCATCCCGATCTGCGCTGGTTCTTCCCGCGCCCGCGCGAGGCCAATGCCGATCCCGCCGCGCAGGCCATCCTCGAGGATCAGGCCGAGGCCGTGCGCGCCCGCGTCGCCGACTTCGGATTGTACGCGCCGCCGAGCGGCAGCGACGCGATCTTCGTCGCGACGGTGCGCGCGCTCGTACAGTTCGCAGCGTACAGCCCGAGCGTCGCGAAGCGAAAGGTCATCGTCGTCGGAGACGCGGAGCGCATGGTTCCGCAGGAAGGCGCGGACCAGGCCGCGAACGCATTCCTCAAGCTCCTCGAGGAGCCGCCCGCCGACACCACGATCATCCTCACATCGAGCGAGCCGGGCTCGCTCCTTCCGACGATCCGCTCGCGCGTCGTCTCGCTCCGCGTCGCACCACTCCCCAACACCGCAATCGCCGCCTTTCTCGACGATGCGCACGTCCAGAAAGANNAAGCGCTCGGCGATCTCGATCTCCCGGACTCCGAGAGCGAGCGAATAGCCCTCGCCGCCGGCGCACCCGGAACGCTCCTGGGCGTCACCGCGAGCGGCGAGGCGATGAAGCTCGCGAAGACGATCCTCGCCGCCACGACCGGCGCGCGCGCTGACCGGATTCGCGCTGCTTTCGCGCTCTCCTCAGCAGGGGCACGCGGCGGCTTCTCGGAGCTGCTCGATGCCCTGACCGTCGCACTGCACGGCCGCATCCGAGAGGCCTCGCTTTCGGGGAA
>PLMM01000012.1 GCA_003142495.1 Gemmatimonadota bacterium
AACTTCATCACGACGATCATCAACATGCGCGCCCCCGGCATGCACTTCATGCGTATGCCGATCTTCTCGTGGATGGCCTTCATCACACAGTTCCTGATCATCCTCGCCTTCCCGATCATCACGGTCGCGCTAACGTTGCTCATGCTCGACCGCTTCTTCGGCACCAACTTCTACGAAGTCTCGGCCGGCGCCGATCCTCTGCTCTGGCAGCATCTCTTCTGGCTGTTCGGGCATCCCGAGGTGTACATCCTGATTCTTCCCGCCTTCGGTGTCGTGTCCGAAGTGCTGCCGGTGTTCTCGCGCAAGCCGTTGTTCGGATATCCCGTGATGGTCTACTCGGGCATCCTGATCGCCTTCCTCGGCTTCGGCGTGTGGGCGCACCACATGTTCGCGGTCGGCATGGGCCCGATCGCCGATTCGTTCTTCAGCATCACCACGATGCTGATCGCGATTCCCACGGGCGTGAAGATCTTCAACTGGCTCGGCACGATGTGGGGCGGCTCACTGCGCTTCACCACGGCAATGAAGTTCTCGATCGGCCTCGTCGCCCTCTTCACGATTGGCGGCATCTCGGGAGTCATGCACTCCTCGCCGCCGTCGGATCTGCAGCAGACGGACAGCTACTTCATCGTCGCGCACTTTCACTACGTGCTGTTCGGCGGCTCGATGATGGGGCTCTTCTCAGGACTCTACTTCTACTATCCGAAGATCACCGGTCGCCTGATGAGCGAGAAGATCGGCAGCTGGCACTTCTGGTTCACCGCCATCGGCATGAACCTGACCTTCTTCCCGATGCACTTCCTCGGGCTCGATGGCATGCCGCGCCGCATCTCGAGCTACGACGCCGGCCAGGGGTGGGAGCAGAACAACCATCTCGCGAGCTATGGCGCGCTGCTCATCGTCATCGGCACGATCTTCTTCGCGTACAACTGGTTCTCGAGCATGAAGAGCGGCAAGGTCGCGGGCAACGATCCATGGGGCGGCGCAACGCTCGAGTGGACGATTCCCTCCCCGCCGCCGGACTACAACTTCGCGGTCATTCCGAAGGTCACGTCGCGCTATCCGCTCTGGGATCGCAAGTCGCCGAGGCTGAGCTCCGATGTATCGCACGGAAGCGAGCCGGAGGGACTCGCCGAGATCGCACTCGCGGGCCAGAAGGTCGGCTCGGTGCAGGTGCCGTCCGACACGAAGCTCAACGCCGCGGATGCGCATCCGACCGCGAGCGCGCTCGGCATCATGATGCCGACGCCCACGATTCGTCCGTTCCTCGCTGCCCTCTCGCTCGGCTCTGTGTTCATCGGTCTCATCATGCACAAGAATCTGCCGATCATGCTCGTCGCGGCAGCCTGCTTCGTGCTGTCGCTGTATGGCTGGCTGCTTACGCCGCTCGAGCCCGAGCACCACTAGCTCCGCATCAACTTCACGACCTGACGCTTTCGGAGATCGCTTTGGCCACCGCCGCTATCGACACACACGACACCCATGCCGGGCACCCGCCCACCAGCACGGGGCTCAACAACACGAAGGTCGCGATCTGGGCATTCATCGGCTCGGAGTGCTTCTTCTTCGCGTCGCTGATCTCGACCTATCTCATCTATCGCGGGCGCTCGCTGGTCGGGCCGTTCCCGCACGAGGCGTGGACCGATCCGGCCACGGGGCACGTCTACAAGGCGATCCTCAATATTCCGGTCACGTCGGTCTCGACCTTCGTGCTCCTCATGTCCTCGCTCGCGATGGTGCTCGCGCACTCGGCCGTCGTGCGCGGCGATCGCAAGTCGTCGAAGATCTGGCTCGCCTCCACGGCGCTGCTCGGCGCGACGTTCCTCGGCTTCCAGGCGTACGAGTTCACCTCGTTCGTGCACGAAGGACTCACGATCCACACGAATTTGTTCGGCTCGTCGTTCTTCATTCTCACGGGCTTCCACGGCGCGCACGTGACAGCCGGCGTCATCTGGCTGCTCACGCTCCTGTTCATCGACATGAAGCGCGGCCTCACGCCGGACGAGGCGATCAACGTCGACGTGTGCGCGCTCTACTGGCACTTCGTCGACGTGGTCTGGATCGCGATCTTCACGCTCGTCTACCTCATCAAGTAACCGGGGACACTAGATGGCCGCCGATCACTCGCACTCGAACGTGTCGCACGACTCGCATGGCGACGCCGCCGCGCACGAGCACACGCACCCGGACTGGGGCACGTACAAGTGGGTCGCGCTGATTCTGGCGGCGATCACGGCGCTCGAGGTATGGATCTACTACATCCCCTCGTTCACCGCCACGAAGCTGTTCGTGCCCGTGCTGCTCGCGCTATCGGCGATCAAGTTCACGATCGTCGTGATGTTCTACATGCATCTCAAGTACGATGCGAAGCTCTTTCGCGCGCTCTTCGTGGCACCGCTCGTGCTGGCGTCGTTCATCATCGTCGGCCTGCTCTTCCTCTTCGGCCATCTCAAAGTCAGCTTCTGATGGCAACGCGGTGACGCCGTTCCCCACTCGCGAGCGACTTCTGTCGCTCGACGTGTTTCGGGGGGTCACCGTCGCCGGCATGCTTCTCGTGAACAATCCGGGGAGCTGGGCTTCGATCTACGAGCCGCTCGAGCACGCGCCATGGTTCGGCTGGACGCCCACCGATCTGATTTTCCCGTTCTTCCTCTTCATCGTCGGCGTCACCACCCATCTCTCGCGCGAGGCACGCCGCGCGCGCGGTGAGAGCGACGGCGCGATCATGCGCCAGACCGCGCGCCGAGCGCTGACGATCATCGGCCTCGGGCTGCTGATGACGGGATTTCCATATCACCAGTTCTTCATCCATCTCCCGGGCGCCGCGGTGTTCGACTCCACCACCGTCCCGCTCGACGTGTCGCACTGGCGCGTGACGGGCGTGCTGCAGCGCATCGGCGTCTGCTATCTGCTTGGCGCGCTGCTCACGATGCGCACGAGCGTGCGCGCGCAACTCTGGATCGTCGCGGCGCTGCTCGTCGGCTACTGGCTCGCGCTCACGCTGATCCCGGTACCGGGCCACGGCATGGGAGCGCTGCTGCTCAGCGATCCGGGCGCGTCGCTCGCGGCGTGGGTTGATCGCAGCGTCATCGGTCCGAATCACATGTGGATCGGCGGCGGCGGCATCTGGGATCCAGAGGGAATTCTCTCCACCATTCCCGCGACGGCCACCGCGATGCTTGGCGTGCTCGCCGGACGATGGGTCGCGGAGCCGCGCCCGCTCGAGGAGCGACTCACCACTCTCTTCGCGGTGGGCTCGCTCGGGATGGCGGCAGGGCTGGTGTGGGCGTGGTCTTTCCCGATCGGGAAGAATCTGTGGACGAGCTCCTATGTACTCTTCACGGCGGGAATGGCATGTGTCGCGATCGCGACGTG
>PLMM01000233.1 GCA_003142495.1 Gemmatimonadota bacterium
GATCGTGCCCGTCTTGTCGAGCACCACCGTGGTCAGGTCGCCGGTGCGCTGCAGCGCCTCGCCGCCCTTGATCAGTATTCCATATTCCGCGCCGCGCCCTGTCGCGACCATCACCGCCGTCGGCACGGCGAGCCCCATCGCGCACGGGCAGGCGATGATGAGCACCGCCACCGCCGCGGCGAACGCACGCACCGCTGCCGTCGCGGGCAGCGCGCCTGAGAGATGGATGGCGACGAACCATATCGCGAAGGTCGCGATCGAGAGCGAGATCACGACGGGGACGAAGATCTCGCTCACGCGATCCGCGAGCGCCTGGATCGGCGCGCGCGAGCTCTGCGCGTCGCGCATGAGGCGCACGATGCGCGCGAGCGTGCTGTCGGCGCCGAGCGTAGTCGCGCGGTAGCGGAAGGCGCCCGTGCGATTGATGGTGGCGCCGATCACTCGATCGCCCGCGCCCTTCTCCACCGGCATCGACTCGCCGGTGAGCATCGACTCGTCGATCGCGCTCGCGCCCGACACGATCTCGCCATCCACCGGAATGCGCTCGCCTGCGCGCACGAGTAGCACGTCGCCCGGGATCACCGATGCGACGGGCACGTCGACCTCCTGCTCGCCCCGCACCACGCGCGCCGATACGGGCTGCAGCTCGACGAGTGACCGCAGCGCGCTGGACGTGCTTCGTTTCGCGCGCGCCTCGAAGACGTTCCCCGTGAGCACGAGCGCGATGATAATGATCACCGCCTCGTAGTACAGATTCGGCGCGACGCCGTGGCTCACGAAAAATCCTGGCGCGAAGGTCGCGACCACCGAATACAGAAACGCCGCGCCAGTGCCGGCGGCGATGAGCGTGTCCATGTCGGCCGAGTGATGCTTCAGCGCATTCCACGCGTTGACGTAGAAGTGCCGGCCGGCCCACGCCATTACGGATGCGGTGAGCACGAGCAAGAGGTACGGAAGCGCGCGCGTGAACGCCGCAGAGCGCATGGTGAGCATCGGCACGAGCATCGCGAGCGCACCGATGACGAAGCTCACGATCGCCTTCGACGTCATCACGCGCAGCTCGGTGCGCTGTGAGCGATCGCGCGCCTCCTGCTCGAGAAATGGCGACGTGTCGGCGGCGGGGAGCTCGGCGCCGTAGCCGGTGTCTCGAACGGCGGCGACGATGCGGTCCGCATTCGTGACCGCCGGATCGAAGGTGACCGCCGCGCTCTCCATCATCAGATTCACCGACGCGTTCGAGACGCCGGGCTCGCGCGCGAGCGCGCTCTGCACGCGCGCCTGACAGGCGGCGCACGTCATCCCGGTGACGGGAATCCGAATCGACTCGCGCGCGGCGATGGGTGTGTCGATCATGTCCGGCCTAGTGCTCGTGGCGCATCTTCGCGTGGCCGCGCGACGCGATGAAGAAGTACCAGTTCACCACGCCAATCGCCGCCGCCGCTCCGGCGATCACGACCCAGTCCGCGAGCGTCATCGCGCCACCGCGCTCGCAGCGCGCGCCGGATATCCAGCGGCGCTCACCGCGCCCGCGATCTTCTCCGCGCTCGTCTGCGCCGCGTCGTACGACACCGATGCCGCGCCGATCGACACAGCGTCCACGTGCACGCCAGGCGCTCCCGCGAGCGCCTGTTTCACGCGCGCCACGCAATGCCCGCAACTCATGCCATCGATGGCCAGCGTCAACTTCTCCATTGTGCTCCTCCGCACCCGTGATGACTCATATACCCCCCACCCGTATAAATATCGATACCCCCGCACCCTATGTCAACCCTCGCTTTCCCTCGATCGAATTAGATGACTCAGTCATCAATCTCGAAAAGTCTCGCAAAGCCGCTGTTGACGTGGCATCTGAAGACGCATACCGTATCCCCTTACGCCGTAGCGCTCTACCTCTTCCGGGGAGGAGTCTGTGGGTACTTGGATCGTTGGTTTGGCCATCGTAATAGCAGGAGGCGCGGCCATCGTCGCGCTCCGGCGACGGCCCGCTGCACGTCACGCATCCGCCGCCGCCGATCGCCACCATGTTCGTGTGGAGGACCACACTCTCCACGTCATCGATCACGGCGAGGGACGCCCCGTCGTCGTTCTTCAGGGCGACGACGGCGACGCCTCCGACTTCATGGCGCCGCTCCTCGCCCGCGTCGAATATGACTTTCGCGCGCTCCTGATCGATCGCCCCGGCTGCGGCGGCAGCGCCCGCACGCGACACGACACATCGCTCGATTCGCAAACCCGCGTCATCCGCCTCGCCCTGCGCGAGCTCGGCGTCGAGCAGCCGCTGCTCGTCGCGCACTCGTGGAGCGCGGTCGCGGCGCTCGCACTCGCGCTGCGCTACCCCGACGACTTCGCCGGCCTCGTGCTCGTCAATCCGCTCTGCTACGCGGACGCCTCGATCCGTGCGACCGATCCACACATCCGCGTCGTCAGCCGCCTCGGCTCTCTCGTCGCCCCGATGGTCGGCCGCCCCGCGCACGACGCCGCCCTCCGCGCGAAATTCTCCCCCGAGCCGGTGCCCTTCGCCGACACGCTCGCACCGCTTCGCGAAGCCGCCGCCATCCGCCGCCCGAGCGAGCGCCGCCGCCTCGCGCGCAACACCGCGTCGCTCCGCGCCGCCGCCGGCCTCGTCACGCGCTACGGCGACATCGAGATGCCCGTCGTGATCGTCGTCGGCGACGGCGATCGTGTCGCCTCGCCCTCGCGCCACGCGTACCGGCTGCACAACCAGGTGCACCACTCGCATCTCGTGGTCCTGCCGCGCGCGGGGCACATGATCCAGCTCACGCGCCCCGACTCCGTGATGGAGACCATCCATCAAGGCTGGTCGCTGGCGCACGAACGGGCCGAGGCGGAGCGGTAAGGCGTTGCGCGCCTGGGAACGCGTTATCTTTCGCCCATGCAGATAGACATTACTCCAGTCAAATCCGAGGGGCTCGAGCGGCTCCTCGAAGTCTCCGTCCCCCTCCCCGAAGTGCAGGAGGCGGAGGATCGCGCCGCGAAGCGCTACGCGAGCCAGGTGCGTCTCCCGGGCTTTCGTCCGGGCAAGGCACCCGCCGGCATGGTGCGGAAGAAGTTCGCCGCGGCGATACGCCAGGAAGCCATCGAAGGGCTCGTGCAGGCGGCGTTCAAGGAAGTCATCGATCGCGAGAAGCTCGACCTCGCGACGCAGCCGCACATCCACGATCTCAAGGCCGAGGATGGGCAGCCGCTGACCTTTCAGCTG
This sequence comes from Gemmatimonadota bacterium, assembly GCA_003142495.1. Taxonomy (GTDB): domain Bacteria; phylum Gemmatimonadota; class Gemmatimonadetes; order Gemmatimonadales; family Gemmatimonadaceae; genus FEN-1250. Next base: position 3,221 of record PLMM01000233.1, read on the forward strand.
CACCTCGAGATTCGTCCGTCGATCGAGCTCCCCCACACGTCGGGCTTCAAGGTGACGCGCACCGCGAAGCCCGTGAGCGACGAGCAGCTCCGCGAGCAGGTCGAGACGCTGCGCGACCAGCGCGCCACCTGGTCACCGATCACCGAGCGCCCGCAGCCGGGAGATCAGGTGACGGTGCTGCTCGCGACCGCCGAAGACGACGGCTCCATGCCCGAGGGCAAGGAGTATCGTCTTGTACTCGGCGGCGAGCAGGCGATTCCGGGCATCGAAGAGCTGATCATGGAGACGACGCCCGGGCAGTCGACCGAGCGCCCCGTAAAGTGGCCCGAGGACTTCCCGGACGAGGCGGAGCGTGGCAAAACGAAGAAGGTGCGCGTCTCTCTTACGGACGTGAAGCGCAAGTCGCTCCCCGATCTCGATGACGCGTTCGCGCGCGAGGTCGGCGACTTCGATTCACTCGACGCGTTGCACAGCACCGTGCGCGAAGATCTCACGAAGCACGCGGAGCACGAGGCGGATTCGGAAGTGCGCCAGAAGCTCATCGACGAGCTGCTCGCGGCGAATCCCTTCGACGTTCCGCCGAGCTGGGTGAATCAGCTCGTGCAGGCGTATGGAGAGGCGTACCAGATTCCGGATGCCGAGAAGGAGAAGTTCGGCTCCGAGTTTCGTCCCATGGCCGTGCGGCAGGTTCGTCGCGATCTCGTGATCGAGACGATCGCCGCACGCGAAGGACTCGCGGCCACCGAAGCCGACATCGATGAGCGTGTGGCGGACGTGGCAAGGAAGCGCGGCGCGGAGCCCGGACAGGTCTACGCGTCGTTGCAGAAGGCGGGGCGACTCAAGGAGCTCGAGCGGAGCATCACCGAGGATAAAGTGTTCGGCTGGCTGAGTGAGAAGAACCTGATAGAGCAGGCGTAGCTCCGGAGCACTCCGGAACGACGCATCCATTTCTCCAAGAACGGGAAACGCAGATGTCCATCTATCCCCCGTACGTCATCGAGCGGTCCAGCCGCGGCGAGCGCACGTACGACATCTTCTCGCGGCTCCTCATGGACCGCATCATTTT
>PLMM01000129.1 GCA_003142495.1 Gemmatimonadota bacterium
TGCTGCGGGGCGCCTCCCTGCGCTATCGCGACGGCCGGAGCCAGCGCCAAGATACATAGCGAGCGGAGCAGTGTTTTCACGTGGGTTTTGATCAACGGTTTAAGAGATCTGTTCAGATATATGAGGCACCGCTCATGCATATCGTTCGCCGCCGCGGCCGTTCGGCAACAAAGAAGTCTTAATGCGAAAACAGGACTCGCTCGCGCGAATCCCGTCGTCGTTCGAAATCGAAATCCGTTGATCAGTTTCCGTCGAACGTCACGTGCAGGTAAGTGCCGAGCCTGGTGTTGTAGGCGAGATAGCATCCCGAGTTGTCGGGATCGTCGTAGATGATCACGTTGTCGCGATCCCAGTACCAGCCATCCGCATACGCGTAGTCGTACGCTGCCACGCGAAAGTAGAAGCCGCGAAAGAAGAAGCGGTCGCGCCCGCCGCCCTCGAGCTGCCACACGTGGCGCGGTCCGATGTAGTCGTGCGAGAAGCCGCCGCGCCACCCGTAGCCGACGCGATATCCCGGCGAGCTGCGGTAGCTGCGATCGCGATTGTTGTAGTCGACGCGGTTCTGGTTGTAGCGATCCGGACGATCGTTGCCGTGATAGCCACGATCGACGTGATACGCGGGCTGGCCGTGATCGTTGCGATTGTATCCGGAGTTGTAGCGCGTGTCGACGCGAGTCTCGACATGCTGCGCGGGGCGATTGCCCGAGCGATCGCGATACACCGGTCGCGAACCGTAGCTCTGTTGCGAGCCGTGTTCGTATGAGCGTCCGCGGTCGCCGCGATCAGCGTGCGATTCCGCGCGCGCGTTGCCGGAGCTGCGCTGACCGTGGTCCTGTTGGCCGCGGTCCTGTTGCTGTCCATCATTCCCGCGGCGCTGTGCGAGCGCAGCTGCGGGGAGAGTGAGTGCGATCGCGAAAAGTCCAAGGAGCTTTGTCATACGTGCCGCCTGGTTGACGAATGTCCCGAAGTGTGACGGGTGAGCTCCTTTGGCCCTGCCGGAGCATAGCAGCTGGTGACCAGATGATACACGTGGCTGGCTGAGGTGGTCCCGGTTCCGTATCTTCACCGATGCGGAACTTTTTCGGAGCATGGCGGTGGAATCCGAGCAGCTAAGGGACCAGCTCCAGGCAACGCTCGGCGCCAACTACACCATCGAGCGCGAGCTCGGCGGCGGTGGCATGTCGCGCGTCTTTCTCGCGACCGAGACGACGCTCAACCGCAGCGTCGTGGTGAAGGTGCTGCCTCCCGAGCTCGCGCACGCCATGTCCGTCGAGCGCTTTCGGCGGGAGATCGCGCTGTCGGCGCGGCTGCAGCATCCGCACATCGTGTCGCTGCTGACGGCCGGGGAAATCGACGGGCTTCCCTACTATACAATGCCGTTCATCAACGGCGAGTCGCTCCGGGCTCGGCTCACGCGCGAGGGTGAGCTTCCGCTCGTCGACATCGTGCGCTTGCTGCGCGATGTCGCCGGCGCGCTCGCGTACGCGCACGAGCACGGCGTTGTGCATCGGGACATCAAGCCGGAAAACGTGCTGCTCACTCGGCAGCACGCGCTCGTTGCGGACTTCGGGGTCGCGAAGGCGCTCTCCGAGTCGACGATGGCGGCGGGGACGTCGAGCACATCGCTCGGCGTCGCGCTCGGCACGCCCGCCTACATGTCGCCCGAGCAGGCGGCCGCGGACCCGACTACGGACGGCCGCTCTGATCTCTACGCGCTCGGCGCGATGGCGTACGAGATGCTCACGGGGACGCCGCCGTTCAGCGGGCGCAATGCGCAGGCGACGCTCGCGGCGCACGCGGGCGAGGCCGCGACGCCGGTCGGCATTCGGCGACCGACGACGCCACCAGCGCTCGCGGCGCTCGTCACCCAGCTGCTCGAGAAGCACCCTGCTGATCGCCCACAGACTGCGCAGGAGGTGCTCGACACACTCGACGGCGTGATGACGACGAGCGGCTCGATGCTGCCGTTCGCGCCGAAGAGGAAGACGCGAGTGCCGGCGTGGGCCGTTGCCGCGTTCGCGGCCGTGCTCGTGCTCGTAGCGATCGGCTACGCGGCCCGGCGCGGCAAGAGCGTGACCGGGCTCGGCGAGATGAACGGCATGAGTGTCGACGGCGACATCGCGCCACACTCGGTGGCCGTGCTCCCGTTCGCGAACGTTGGAAAGGACACCGCGACCGAGTACTTCGCGGACGGCATGGCCGACGAGCTGACCACGGCGCTCGCGCGCGTGCCCGGGCTCAAGGTTGCCGCGCGCAGCTCGGCGTTCACCTTCCGCGATCAATCGGTCGGCGCGCAGCACGTGGGGAAGATGCTGCATGTGGGCGATGTGCTCGAGGGAAGCGTGCGTCGCGAAGGAGGGCGCCTCCGTGTGACTGCGCAGCTCGTGAATACGGTGAGCGGGCTGGCGGTGTGGAGCGAGTCGTACGAGCGCGAGATGAAGGATGTCTTCCAGGTGCAGGACGAGCTCACGCACGCGATCACCGCGGCGCTGTATCCGACGCTGTCGAGCGAGGGACACGACTCTGCGGAGACCGCGAGACTCGCCGTGGCGCACGCGCCGCGCGGCACGACGGATCTCTCGGCGTACGATCTCTTTCTGCAGGGCAGGCACTACTTCGGCTTCGGCGGCTCGGCATCCCTCTGGAAGGCGATCGGTTTCTTCCAGCAGGCGATCGCGGCGGATTCGACGTTTGCCCGCGCGCACGCCGCACTCGCGATGTCCTATGACCTCCTCGCAGAGTACGGCGGCGCGCCGGCGGACTCCGTCATTCCGCTGGCGGAGGCGCACGCACTCCGCGCACTCGCGCTCGACTCAGGGTTGGCGGATGCACATCTCGCGCTCGGCGACGTGCGCGTGCATCAGTGGCGCTGGGCGGACGCCGAGCGCGAGCTCGATCGGAGTGTGTCGCTCGATCCGTCGAACCCAACCGTGCATCTGTGGCACGCCGAGCTGCTGCTCGGGATGGGCGATGTTGCGGCGGCGATGGGTCACGCGCAGATGGCGCGCGCGCTGGACCCGCTAACAGCGGTGACGAATCAGACGTTGAGCCGAACGCTGCTCGATGGTCGGAAGTACGGCGAGGCGGCTGCGGCGGCGACCGCCGGACTGGCGTTCGACTCCACCTTCAGCGGGCTGTACGTGAATCTGATGGAGGCGGAGCTGCTCGCGGGAAATGCGGATAGCGCGGCGCACGTCGCGGATCGCGCGCTTCGGATCGTGCGAAGTGGACTCGGCGTGCGGAGCGCCGCGATCTGGACGTACGTGCGCGCGGGGCGCCGGAGCGATGCCGATGCGCTGCTCGCCGAGATGCGTCGCGATCAGAGCGCGGGGAGCGTGCCGGCGCTCGACATGGCGCACGCGCTCCTCGCGTACGGACAGACCGACTCGGCACTCGTATGGATCGGCAGGAGCGTTGCGCGACACGACGCGGAACCGGACTGGAACGGGCTCGCGTGCGATCCGACGTACGATGCGCTGCGGAGAGATACGCGCTTCGTGTCGATGATGGCGCCGACGGGGATGAGGATTTGTAGTGGGGGGTAGTGCGAGAGACTGGGGCCGGTTCAGCTCTCGCTCATCCCTGCAATCGCGACCTCGGGCACGCCTGGACACCACCCTACGGTGCGATAGCCGCAGTAACGACAATCGTTCGCGCTCTTCGCCAGCGATGGCGGCTCGACATCGAGCGCGCTCAGCGTCGTGTGCAGCCGCGCATCGAGTGCCGCACGCACATCGTCGGTGAGAGGGCCGCCGATCTGCTTTGCGATCGCCGTGAACTGGAAGCCGAAGCTCGCCACACGTAGTCCGCCGATCCCTTCGAGCGCCGCAACGTACACCGCCTTCTGGATCGCATACTGCTCCGCCTTGAACGCCGCAGCTTCGGGATCACACTGACTCGTCTTCACGTCGACGACGCGATAGCCATCGGCGCCGGGCGCGACGAGATCGATCTTTCCCTCGACGTACGTGTCGGCATCGACGATGTGCAGGAAGGCGAGCTCCCGCTGGGCGCCTGGCGCGTCGAGAACGGCGCGATAGTCGGGCTGCTCGAGCGCGGCGCGCAGCTCAGCCGCGATTTCCGCGCGATAGCGCGCACCTTCGGTGGATTCGGGCGTCGGTGCATCGGGATCGTGCCGTCGCACGGCATCCTCGAGCAGCGCGTCGAGCTCCTCGTTCTCACGCAGGCGCTCGAGCACGTCGTGCACGATGAGCCCGCGCTTGATGGCGTTGATCTCACCGTGCTTCTCCCCCGCCGCGATCTCCGGCTCGCGTAGGCCGGCAACGTATTTGTACCAGTGCCGGCGCGCGCAGCGTTCCTCGGATAGTAGCTCGGTGGCAGAATGGCGCGAGCGTCCGGCCGCGACGCGAATCGGCATTGGGGGCGCGGCGAGAGTCGATGCATCGAGCGCGGCACGCTGCGGAATCACTGCGTGCTCCGGTGCTTCGACGACAGTTACGATCTTCACCGTCGCTTCGTACTCGCGCGCATCGGCCGCGTGATATCGTTCGCGGAGGGATGACCCGATCGCCGGAAAGACCAGCTTCATCGCGTCTGCAGCGGATCCAAAGCTGCGATCGGGCGCATCACCCAGCTTCTCGCGCTTTTTCGCATCGTCTCGCAGCTTCTTCGAGCTGCCGGCCGGCAGACACACCACCAGTCGATCCTTCGCACGGGTGGCGGCGACGTACCACAGCCGCTTGGTCTCGGCGTTCCGCTCATCCTTTAGCGCCGCGGCGATCTCATCCCGCTCCCCATCTGCGCCGGTGATGGCATCGTCGCGATCAGCGGCCGGCGCATCGCCACCCTGCTCTGCGTCTTCGTCGCCACCGCCGAGCGAGATACGCGTTCCGCTGATCAACATCGGCGACGTGCGATTCCGTAGCTCGCGCACGAGGTCGCACCAAAAAACCACTTTCCACTCGAGCCCCTTCGCACTGTGGATCGAGGTGATCGTGAGGACGTCGTCGCTCTCGCCATAGAGTCTCGCGTTCCCTTCTTTCACCTTCAGCTCGCGCGCTCTCTCGATCACATCGAGGAAGCCGCCGAGGCTGAGCTCGGGCGTCGATTCGGCGATGCGGAGAAACTTGCGCACGTTGGCGATCGCCTGGAGTCCGGGCTGCTCCATCAGCGCGAGATGTGCCAGATACGCGGTGTCCAGCAGCAGCTCTTCGAGGAGCGCCGACGTCGCAACGCGATCACGCAGCAGGGAGAGCCGCCTGATGAGCTCGACCGCCGTGAACAGCAACGCGCGCTCGTGCTCGTCGGGTATGGCGACCAGGCTCTCGGTGGAGAGCAGCGGCCAGATCGGCGACGGCAGCCCGTTGGCGATCCGGAGAAGCGTTTCGTCGGTGACGCCGATGAACGGGCTGCGCAGGAAGCCGAGGAGCGCGCGATCATCGTTGGCGTTGCGGATGGCCTCGAGCGCAACGATGAGGTCGACGATCTCCCGCTGCTCGTAGAAGCCCTCGGTACGGAGCGCGTATGTTGGAACGCCTGCCTCGCGCAACGCGCCTTCGTACGTCGCGAGATCGCCCCACCCGCTCAGCAGCACCGCCATCTCCGACCATTTCGCATCGCCGCTCGCATGCAGCTCGACCGCGCGCCGCGCGACCTCGCGTGCCTCGCTCTCGCGGATCACCTCGGCCTTGTGGGCGCAGCCATCGTCCTTGGCGGGGACGGTGAGAAACTCCACGGCAATCGGCGACTCGCTCTCGCGAATCGGCTTCACCGGCGCATACGAGACCTCGAAGTCCCGGAGCACATCTGACGCGCCGATCGGCTCGTCGAGCAGAGTGCCGATCGCGTGATCGACGAAGCCGAGTACCGCGGGAACGCTGCGGCGGCTGTCGGTGATTGGTACCATTGTTCCCCAGCCTTTGTCGCGGAAGTCGCGCTCGACCGCCTTCCAGCCGCGCACGTCTGCTTTGCGAAAGCTGTAGATGCTCTGCTTGGGATCACCGACGAGCATCAGGCGGGTCGTGTCGGCGGCGCCGCTCGCGGGATCCGCCAGCAGGTACGCGATCTCGCGCTGCACGGGATCGACGTCCTGGAACTCATCGATGATCAGCACTCGGATACGCTGCCGCAGCGACTCGCGCACGGCGCTGTCATCGCGGATGAGGTCGCGCGTCCACGTGATCATACGATCGAAGTCCATCTCGCCACGATCGCGCAGCTGCGTGGCGAACAAAAACTCGGCGCGCCTCGCCAACGAGACGAGCGCGCACTCGCGCACGGGCAGCTCGTGCGAGCTCTCGATGATGGCCCGCAGATGATCCCCCTCGTCGAGCAGCTCTGCCGCCCATTCCTCGACGTTGCTGACTGAGTACGCCGCCAGCAACTCGACGAGGCCTTCGATGCTCCCCGGGTCGCCCGGAGCGTGCTCGAGCGCTCGCAAGAGCGTTTCGCGTACGCATTGTGCGCGGCGGGCCTTGCTTTCGGATTCATCGAGCAGCGTGAGACCGGGCGCGAAGGAGCCGCGAAGAGCGAACTCGCGGAGGATGTCGCCACAGAAGCCGTGGATGGTGCCCACGCGCGCATTGTCGACGCGGTAGCTCTCTTCGCGCCGCCCGGCCGCGCGCAGGCCGTCGCGCAGCTTTTCCTTGAGCTCTGCTGCGGCCTTGTTCGTATACGTGATCGCCGCGACCTGATCGAGTGCGAGCGCCGGCGAGTGGATGCTCTCACGCGTTTCGACGCCAATTAGATACAGAATGTGCGAGACGACCGTAAACGTCTTGCCAGTGCCCGCTCCGGCGGAGACGAGCATGTGACTGGCGGTCTCGCGAATTGCTGCCCACTGCGCGTCGCTCGGTTGCGGATTTTCCTTCGGCGTGGTGTTCGTCATCGATCGGACACCGGACCACCGGGGATGCGACAGATGTCGCGACCATGGCACCAGGGTGGGCACGTGCACTTGCCGGGGGGCCTGGCAGGAAACTCCCCGCGGCGCGCGCGCTTTACGTGCTCGATGGCGAAATCGAGGGCGGCAGTCAACTTCTCGTCGGCGGCGGTCATCGGATTGGTCTCGTGCGTCCTTTTATTGATCGTGATGAGATCGAGCTGCAGCACATCTTTCGGTGTCGTGAGCGCCAGATATCCAGCGCGAGCCATGTGCGTATCCGGTCGCATTCTGCTCAGCGCCAATGCGTACAGTGGCACCTGCAGCACGACGCCTTCGGTCCAGGCCGCTGGCCGCCCCCCTCCCGGCGTGGAGCCCTTTGTGGTCTTGTAGTCGGCAGCGACGATGTATTTCCCTTCGCCAGCCCGTTCGTCGACCGACACTTCGACGCGGTCGATCGTCCCGCGATATCGAATGCGGACGCCGCCGCGCTCGAAGGTCATATCGTCGAATTTGAGCTCGTGACTCTCGACGCCCGTGCGAATCATGGCCGGCGCCTTTCTTTTCTTCGTCGTCGGATCCGTCATGTCGTTGTGCAGCGCGATTTCCCACTCGAGATAGCCGCGCACGATGCGCGTGTATTCGCCGCGCTTGGCCTCGAGCAGCGAGCCGTGCCCCAACCGTCCGTGCACCGCGTAGCCATCGACGATCTCCGAGACGCATTTCGCTGCGAGCTCCAGCGCCCACGCGGCATCCTTCGCCTCGAGAAATACAGGTCCGCGAATGCGCTCTCGTGCGCCGTCGTAGAAGAGCTTGAGCGCATCGTGCAAGAGCGATCCCCGCGTTGCGGGATCCACGTCCCCATCCGGCTCGGTCAGCTTTTCGATGCGCAGCAGCCGCTTCGAGAAGTACGCCCACGGGCACTTCGCGAAATCCTCGAGCTGCGACGGGCTCCAGAGCCTCTCATCTCCGAACTCCTTCGCGAGCCACGCGACCAGATCATGCGCCTCGATGCGTCCGTTGTACTTGCTGGGGATCTTGTCGAGGCGCTCGCATTCAATCGCCGCCGCGCGCCGTGCGAGCTCCGGACCATCGAGCGCGCGATACAGCGAGATGCCTGGGAGCACGACAGCCGCTGCGGGGATCGTGCGTCGCTCAACGGTCGCGATTTCCTCGAGCTCGTCGACGAACGCCGACGCGATGACTTCGCTTCCCGCACCGTCCAACCGCGAGTAGGACATCGTGAAGCCGCGTCTCGCTCCGGCCACGAGCACTCGAAAGAGCTCGCGCTCGCGCTCGTCCCATACGGCGTTGCGCTCGAGCGGAAGCCCCGCGGCGGCGAGGGCGTTGCGGTCGGCATCGTCGAAAATCGGCGATGTCGGTGCGGCTTTGGGAAAGGCGCCCGCCTCCATCCCGGTGAGAAACAGGTAGTCGAACGAACGATACGCCGCCGCGAGTGCCTCGAGCACCTGAACTCCACGGGACACGGGCGTCCAAATGGGAACGTCGCCCGTCAGATACTCGCGCAACTGCGAATTGAATTGCGCGGTCGTCAGCGCACGCGCATCGCCACCGTGCGCGATGACCGCGTCGTGCCATTCGCCGACGATCGTCGTGATCGATTTCCATCCCGCGAGATCGAGCCGAACGATGTCGACACGATCGCCCGGCACGCTGCGCACGCACGCAAGCACCTTCCACGGATCGCTCTCGAGGAATGTGCGAAGCCATTCAAGCCACTCGAGAACGGTGCGCTCCTCGTCCAGTGCACGAGCCTCCGCCGCGAACTCGCGGAACGCCGCGCCCACGGCGGCCACGCGCGCCGCAGCGGGAAGCGGACGTCCGCGACGCTCAGGCGCATCCTCGAGCTCGACACGCAACGCCTTCCTCTCCAGATCGGCCAGTGCTGCCTGCCACTCATCGAGTCCGATCACCATCTGCCGATAGCCCACGGCGTTCAGCACTTCTGCATCGAGTCCGCCCGCGAAGTACGGCTGGTATGCGAGCTCCACGAGCCCGGCACGCGTCCACCCGTCAGCCGCCGCGCCGAAGAGCGACGCGATCGCGCGCACCACGGGGATCGATGTGAGCACCACTCGCTGACGCGCCGTCGCCGGCACGCCGACCCGCGCAAGTGAGGCCAGCGCTCGATCGAGATTCGGTCGCGCCTCGCGAGTGACGATCGCGATGCGATTCGGAGGCGTTCCCGCCTCCACGAGCGCGCGAATCTCGAGGGCCACCAGATCCATCTCGCGATCGACGTCTGGCGCGATCACCAGTGCAGCCGCGCCGATGCGCTCCGCTGGACGCTCCGCCGCGAATAGCGCGACAGCCGTCGAGCCGAATCGCCCGCTCTGATGCTCCCACTCCGCGTCCAATCCTTCGAGCGGTAACTCGACCGAGCTGTAGAGCGTCACGGTATCGATCGCATTCGAATCCGCGAGCGCGCGAATGAGATGGAGCCATCCCCGCTTCAGATCCTGCAGGCCAAGGATGCGAATCTCGCGTCGACCGTGAAGTGCGTCCGCGAGCTTTGCCGTGCCATCGCGCAACGAGCGCGCGAGATGGATCCACTCGTCGCGCCCATCCGCCTTTCGCAGTCGAGCGAGCTCCGCGCGATACGCGGCGTAGATTCGGCCGAGATCGTTGTCGCGACGCGATTCGAAAACGTCGCGCCCCGCACGCGCATCCAGCGCCTGCGCGAAGGTCGCGGCGGAAACATCCTCGGAGATCAGCTCACCAAAGAGTCGATCGATGTGGGCGACAAAGTCATCACATCGATCAAGCTGTCCGAACACCTCGCGTCCGTGCTCGCGAAGGAGACGTGTGAGCAGCACCAGCCGCTCGTATTCACCGAGCGTCGTGCGATCGGGCGCGCCGATCCAACGAGGAAGCTCGTGGAAGATGCAAAGCGGTGGGTCGAACCATCCCTTCACCCCCGACCCGGCCGCCATCGCGATGACGTCGTCGCGCAGTCCACCCTGCCTGAGCGCAAGCAGATACGGAACGGTAGGGAATGGCGCTTCCGCCGTTGCAGTGCGTGGCGCGAGAAAACCATCCGCTGCCGTGCGAAGAAGTAGCTCCGGATCCCTGCCTACCACCACCCGCAACCGCGCCATGTCCTACCGTGTGTCAGGGCGAAAGGTCGGCCCGTGAATAAAACACTCCCCCGTACAACTCGCCCCGCCCCTCTGACAGCGCGCGAGCGCCTCGCTCAGCTTCTCACGATGCCGAGTCACCGGAAGCCTACTGCGCAGTCGCCTCGTGAATCGCGGCCTGCTTCCCGGGCGGCTCGAAACGAACACTTCTTTCGCTATCGAGAATCTCGAGGCGCCCGTTGGCCGGGATGTGGCCGCTGGCGCGCGCCACTTCCAGGCCGCCGATGTCGAGGTGGCGAATGCCGCACATGCTCGTTCCGTAGAACTCGTAGTACGTTCCGTCCGTGAAATGCAAGAAGACCTGCGTGTACGCATCCCCGTGCTCGTTCACGACGATGTGTTTGATGGTGCGGCCAATGAGATCGGGCAGCGCGGATTGAAGCTTGTTCAGGCACATCACACCCTCCTTGTTGCCCTAACATACACTTCGCCACTGACAACCTGCACGGCCGCTACACACTGCGTTAACGCCCCGCCAACCCAGTTGACGAACCACCCTCCGCCACTGTCAATTACCGCCCTCCCGGAGGAATACCGAATGTCCGCTCCCGCAAGTCAGCTCAATCCCTACGCAAAATTCCTCGCCGACGCGCGCCCGCACGACGTGCTCGAGATGACCGCCGTCACGATTGCCCGCCTCATTCGCCACACAGGCGCCGAGCAATTGATGCGCGCACCTGCACCCGGCAAGTGGAGCATCCGCGACATCCTCTGCCATCTCGCGGACTGTGAGATCACCTTCGGCTTCCGCCTGCGACAGACCATCGCCGAGCCGAACCACGTCATCCAGCCCTTTGATCAGGAAGCGTGGGCAGGCCCCTACTCGGCGCTCGATGCGCGGGATGCTCTCGACTCCTTCGATGCGTTCCGACGCTGGAACATGCTCTTCATTCGCGCGGTCGGCGCGGAGGCCGAGGCGAAGCCCGTCGTGCACCCCGAGCGCGGCGAGATGACCTTCCGCACCATCGTCGAAACGATGGGCGGCCATGATATCAACCACCTTCGCCAGATCGAGAATCTCGTCTAGCGCGCGCCGGCGCGGGGCGCCGTCTACAGCTCGAGCACCATGTGCACATCGGCACGCGCGTACTCGGTGTGGCCGAGCGGAACGTCGACGAAGCCGAGCGCATGATACAGCGTTATCGCCGGTACGAGCGCCGAGTTCGTGAGCAGCTCGATCGTCTTCGCGCCGATCGCCCGCGCGTGCGCAATCGCCGCCTCGCCGAGCGCGCGTCCGATGCCGAGCCCGCGCGTCGAGTCCGCAACGGTCATCTTCGCGAGCTCGAACACGCCTTCCGCTTCGCACATCAGCGCGACGGCCCCTACCACCTCGCCATTGAGCTCAGCCATGAAGATGTAGCCGCCAGGGGCGATAATGTGCGTCGCTGGGTCGCCGAGATCGCGCGCGTCGCGCTCCTCCACCGCGAAGTACTTCTCGATCCAGGCGAGATTGAGATCGCGAAATGGCGCGGCGTGCTCGGCTCGGAACGGCACGATACGGAGGCCGTCCTGCGGCATGAGCGGCGCGAAGTCGCATACGCTGGAGGAATTCATCGGGCGCGCGGCATCCCGCAATGATATCGCCGAGGCTCGTCGAATTCAGCCTCCGCTCGAAGAGGGCGGGGCCTTACTTCACCCCGCCCGCACGTCCATTCACGGCGAATTCTTGCCAAACTCTGGCGCGGACGGCCGCCTCGCGTGTTAATCCGTCATACCATAGATTGTTCTCTGACAATCCTCCGAGGGANNCGGCCGGGTGGCGACACCGCTTTTCGACCAACTGCAGGCGTCCCTCGGCACCCAGTATTCGCTCCAGCGCGAGCTCGGTCGCGGCGGGATGGCGACGGTCTATCTCGCTACCGACAGGAAGCACGGCCGTCAGGTGGCGCTCAAGGTTCTCCACCCTGATCTCGCCGCCACGCTTGGCCCCGAGCGCTTCCGCCGCGAGATCGGCTTCGCCGCGACGCTCTCGCATCCGCACATCCTCACCGTGCTCGACTCCGGCGAGACCTCCGACGGCCATCTCTGGTTCACGATGCCGTACGTCGAAGGCGAGACACTGCGCCAGCATCTCCAGCGCGACAAGCAGCTGTCGATCGACGAGGCGCTCCGCATCACGCGCGAGATCGCCAGCGCGCTCGACTACGCGCACGAGAAGGGCGTCGTGCATCGCGACATCAAGCCCGAGAATCTCCTGCTCACGAAGCGCGGCGACGCGCTGCTCGCCGACTTCGGCATCGCGCGCGCACTCGGAGTAGATACGTCGAGCGGCGCGGCGCTGACGCAGACAGGGCTGGCCGTCGGCACGCCGCAGTACATGAGCCCCGAGCAGGCGAGCGGCGAGCGCGATCTCACTTCGCGCAGCGACATCTACACGCTCGCCGCGGTGTGCTACGAGATGCTGGCCGGCGAGCCGCCGTTCACCGCGCCGAGCACGCAGGCGATGATCGCGAAAATGATGACGGGCGATGCGCCGTCGGTGCGCGTGCTGCGTCCGACGGTGCCGCAGTCGGTGGACGCGGTGCTGCAGAAGGCGCTCGCGCGCGTGCCAGCGGATCGATGGCCGACGGCGGGTGAGTTCTCGCACGCGCTCGAGGCGGCGGAGCGGAGCTCGTTCACGGGGACGGCCGCGGCAACTGCAGCGCCCGCGACGCCGGAGTCGATCGGCCTAGCCCGGAAGCGCCGCGTCCCGGCGACCGCGCTCGCGCTCATCCTCGGATTTCTCGTCGGCGGCGGGATGCTCTTCGCGTGGCGCACGAAGTCGCGCGAGCCGTCGGCCAATGCGGGCGGAGCGATGCGGCTCGCCGTGCTCCCATTCGAGAACGTCGGCGATTCGAGCGATGCCTATTTTGCGGACGGTGTGACGGATGCGGTGCGCGGGAAGCTCACCGGCATCCCCGGCCTCGAGGTCATCGGATCCGCGAGCTCGGGACGATATCGCAAATCCCCGCTGACCCCACAGCAGATCGGAGAGGAGCTCGGCGTTCGCTATCTGCTCATCGGGCGTGTGCATTGGGCGAAGGGTCCGAACGGCACGAGCCGCGTGCAGGTGAGTCCCGAGCTCATCGACGTCACTACGGCCGCCGATAAGTGGCAGCAGCCTTTCGATGCACCACTCACCGATGTCTTCGCGGTGCAGGCGGATATCGCGGGGAAGGTTGCGCGTGAATTGCAGGTGGCTCTGACACCGGCGACGAAACAAGCACTCGTCGAGCGGCCCACGGAAAATCTCGATGCCTACGACGCCTATCTGCGCGGCGTGGACGTCATGAATAGGGGAAACAGCCCGGCGATCCTTCATCAGGCGGCGGTGGAATTCACGCAGGCGATCAAACAGGACTCGAGCTTCGCGCTGGCGTGGTCGATGCTGGGACAGGCGCTCGCACTGGAATATACGAACGGAGTTCCGAGCACTGCGCTCGCCGATTCCACGGAGCGTGTCAGTGCGCACGCGCTCGCTCTCGAGCCGGAGCTCGCGGAGGCACTCTCGTCGCGCGCCGCGTACTACAGCTTCGTTCGCGACGACAACGCGCGCGCACTGGAGGAGGCGCGCAAGGGACTCGCGCGCCAGCCGGCGAACGTACAGCTCCTCGGTCGCAGCGCGACCGACATGTCGCAGCTTGGCCAATGGGATGCTGCCACCGAGAATTACAGAAAGGCTGCGCTGCTCGATCCACAGTCAGCCACTCGGCTGTCCGTGCTCGGAGGTGCCGAGCTTCGTCAGCGCCACTATCCCGAGGCCGAGCAGGCAATGGCTCGAGCGCTCAGTCTGGCGCCCGAGAATCTCAGCGTCATCGAGAGCGTGGTGCTGCTCCATCTGATGCGCGGAGATCTGCGCGGAGCTCAGGCGGTCACTCGCGAGGTGCCACCAACGCTCGACCGCTCCGCAATGGTCGTATACCTTGCGAACTACAACGATCTCGGATGGGTGCTGGACAGCGCGCAGGAGCGGTTGTTGCTCACCCTCGGCGCCGATGCGTTCGACAACGACAAGGCCACTCGCGCGATCGTGTTTGCGGAACAGTATTACTATCGGGGAGACTCCGTGCACATGCGTCTCTACGCCGACACTGCACGAGCCGAGCTCGCGCGACAGCTGAAGGATGTGCCCGGCGATCGGCAACGTCAGGTCTTCTACGCACTATCGCTGGCGTATCTCGGCCGGAAGGCCGAGGCTATTGCCATCGGCGAAAAGTCGCTCGGCGCTTCGCCCACGTCCTCGAACGTCACCGACGTGTACGGCCGACATCAAATGACGCGCATCTATATCGCGGTCGGGGAACCGGAGAAGGCGCTCGACAATCTGGAGATACTTCTGAAGATCCCCTACCTGCTGTCGCCCGCGTACCTGAAGATCGATCCGAACTTCAGGCCGTTGCGCGGCAATCCGCGATTCGAGCGACTCGCGGGCGGCGCGCAGAAGGCGAACTAAGGCGATCTTTGTCCGCTAGTTCCGCCCCGCGAGCTTCGGCCACAGCTCCTGCAACGTCTCCTTCGGATTCTCGCCCACGTAAATCGAGACGTCCTGCTCCTCCGGCACGCCCCAGTCGTTGAGCACTTTGCCCGCAAACGTCACGGTGCCGAAGAATTTCTCCATGTCGTGCTGCGTCACGCCGAGCGAGATCACTACGGTGCCCGGTTTCTCTCCGGGGCCGAAGAACCAGTAGCTTCCTGCGGCGCTGATCACTCGCGGCAACCCGAGCTTCGGCCCGTAGAACTCCATCGCCCCAGCCTCTCCGTAGTTCTCTCCCACGAGGACGACCTGCGCGCGCTTCTCCGGCGGCAGCGAGTCGTACACGTGCGCCACCGCGTTCACCAGCTCCGGCCACCCGAGCATGTCGGCATAGTCCTGCGGAAGGCGAAGGGGATGCTCCTGGTTCGTCTTCGTGGTCATGCCGAGTCCCGCGCGCTCGATGTACGACGCGGTCGCCTCCTTCGGAAGAATCGGCAGCTCGATCGGCACCAGAAACGCACAGTACGCGGCGAAGATGGCGACACTCGCCACGCGAAGCACGGCCGGCCGTTGCGCGCTCCACCGCTCGAACACCACCGCGCCAGCGCCGAACAGCGTCGGATAGATCGGCCCGATGTAGTACGACTTCCCGTGCAGCGCGAGCAGCAGCGTGAACGCGCAGACACACGTCCAGCCAATGGCGCGATACCGCTGCGTCTCCCTCGCGAGCACGAGATAGAGAGCGCCGCCGATGGCGAGCACCACTCCGGGTCCCCAGAGCAGCTGTCCGCCCATGAACGACCAGAACGAGACGTGCGCGAGCTGTGAGCCTTGCAACGTCTTCATCTGATCGATGATGGGATATCCGAGCGCGAGCTGCCCCACGATGCTCGGGCTTCCGATCGCAAAGGCGATCAGCGCAGCCGCCCACGGCCAAGGCGTCAACAACACCTTCCGTTGCGGCGCGACGATCAACGCCGCCACGAGCGCCGCGCCGAAGAACAGCAGCGAGAATTTCGTGAGTAGCCCCACTCCACACGCCACGCCGAGCACGATCCACCATCGCGGCGTGGTCGCGAGCGTGTCATCGCGCCGCGCGCCCGAGCCAAGTCGCGCGAGCGCGTGCAGCGCGAGCGTCCACCACAGCTGATCGAATACTACCGGCTGCAAGAGATCGCCCGCGCGCAGAAACAGCGGCGAAGTTGCCACGGCAACCGCAGCGAACGCCTGCGCGAACTTGCCGCCGCCGAGCTCGCGCGCGATCAACGCAGCCATCATCACGATCAATCCCGCGGCCACCGACGGCAGGAAGCGAATCGCCACGGTCGAGTCGCCGAGCACGAATCGCTCGAGCTGCGAGATGATCGCGATGAACGGGGGGAAGTCCATCCGCCACAGCTGCAGATGCCGCCCCATCGCCATGTACAGAAATTCGTCGCGCTGAAAACCGTACGGCGACAGCCTGTTGACGATGACGTGCAGCGCGAAGACGATCGCGCTCAAGGCGGCGATCGGGCGCGCCGCGAGCGGCTGGCGAATGGTCGTCGAGGTCGTAGTCATGATCTCCGGCGAATCGGGGTGGCTCGGCGCTCGTATCCCCTACGAGCCACCCGCCGCCGAAGGTTCACTCGCGCGGCGCGATTCCCAGCCAACGCTCCAGCCCCTCGCGCCGCGACCGGCTCACGCGCAGCCGCACGCCGCCCTTCATCTGCAGCTCGTAGTCGCCACCGCCGCCCCGATGCAGCGCTTCTACCAGATCGAGCCGCACGATCACCGACCGATGCACGCGCATGAAGCGGTTGGGGTCGAGCCGGTCCTCGAGCGTCTGCATCGCCTCGCGAATCACAAAGCGGCGATCGCCCACGTGCAGCTCCGCATACGGGCCCGCAGCACTGATGTAATCGATCTGCGCAACCGGAATCGGCTTCACCTGCCCGTGCGTCTCCACCGCGATGCGCTCCAGATACTGCGCGCCCGCTGCACCGGGCCTCAGCACCGGCGGGCGCGGGCCCGTCTCGCTCTCGTGCAGCATCGCGAGCAGCTGCCCGCGCGCGCGATCGAGTCCCTCGAGCGCCAGCGTTCGCCGCGCGCGACGGAACGACTGCTCGAAGCGCTCGTCGTCGAACGGCTTCACGAGATAGTCCACGGCCGCGACGTCGAACGCCTCCAGCGCATACCGATCGAAGGCCGTCACGAAGATCGTCATCGGCATCTGCTCGGCGCCGATCGCCTTCACGACATCCAACCCGCCTTTCTTCGGCATCTGCACATCGAGAAAGACGAGATCGGGCCTCAGCTCGCGAATCGCCTTCACCGCTGCGTTGCCATCCGCGGCCTCGCCGATCACCTCGACGCCATTCTCACCGCGCAGCAAGTCGTGCACGCGAAGACGGCCGAGTGCTTCGTCGTCGACGATCAGCACGCGGATGGGCGGCAGTCCCGATAGAGGAGCAGGCTCCGGAATATCAGCGTCGATCATCGCTCGCGGATTCCTCGCCTTGCACGCGGAGCTCGCTACGGTCGAGCGCAGCCGGGAGGCGCACCTCCGCCACCGTCATCTCACCGTCCGTTCGCGAGAGCGAGAAGCGCGCGTCGGCGCCATAGAGCTGCTCGAGCCGCGCGCGAGTATTCCGCAGCCCAACGCCGCCGCCGGGATCGCCCTCAGCATCGCTCTCGCCCGGCCCATTGTCGCTGACGCGCAGTGTGAGCGTCCCTCCGTCGAGCAGCGTCTCGATCTCGATGCGGCCGGGCTCAGTCATCTTCTCCACTCCATGCCTGATCGCATTTTCGACCAGCGGCTGGAGAATCATACTGGGCACCATCACATCGAGCGAGCGGTCGTCGAGGATGCGCAGCACGTTGAGCCCCGGAAAGCGCACCTGCATGATGTCGAGATAGCGGTCGAGCAGGTCGAGCTCTCGTCGCAACGTGATCTCGGGCTCGCGCGCATCCTCCATGCTGAAGCGCAGCAGCTCGCTGAGCCGCGTGATCATGCGACGCACGCCGCGCGGATCGCGCTCCACGAGCGACGACACCGCGTTCAGCGTGTTGAACAGAAAGTGTGGATCCAGCTGGCTCCGGAGCGACTGCAGCCGCGCTTCGGCCAGCTGCGCCTGGAGCTGCGTCGCCTGCTCGCGGCGCGCGCTGAAGCGGAGCGAGTACGCGCGCGCGAGTCCCGCTGCGATGACCCCAACGTACAGTACGAGGGCGTTCAGAAATCCGAACCAGAGCGGAGGGCCGCGCCGCCCGCTGCCGGCGCCGTCCGATGGCGAACGCGTCGCTGCGCCGGAAGGAAGCGTGAGCACGGCGTCGCGCAGGAGATGACCGACGACGCTCACGCCGAGCGCGATGATGACGCCGAGGAGCGCGAGTAGCAGGAAGTACGTCGCGCGGCTCATGCGATCTGAGCGCACGCGTCCGACGAGCGATACGATCGCCGGCGTCAGCAGCGCCCAGAGCGTCGCCTCGGACAGGGCGATGATGATCCACGAGGCGAGCGGCGCGGCGTCGGGACCGTTGACACGCGGACCCGTGTCGAACGCGTGGTTCGCGATCGTGAGCAGCGCGTAGATCAGCCAGAAGCCGATGATGAACGACAGATCACGCCGCGTGAGCGGAAAGTGATCCATCGACGCGCCTCTTCGGCCCGTCGTGTCGAGTGCCTCGTGTTTGGTCGAGCGGAATTCGGTGGTGGCCACGAAAGAAGGATATGCGCCGCGGTCGTGGGCGCGAGGGTTCGTGTCACGGGCTGCACGCAGGCGTACACGAGTTGCATTTGGCGCGGCTTGCGAGGCAAAGACGCGCGCCAAGAGCCTCTCGCGCCGGCGGTGCGGCCAAGCGCCAAGTGCCGCTCATGTCGCTGCCGGGTCGATTGGGAACACAGGCGTGCAAGTCGTGACATACCAGCAACTTACGGGGCCGACCCAGCGTAGAATTCACATGTGGGATCGGTTCGCCCCGGCAAGAGCGCAGGGAACGCGAGACAGCTCGCACAGCGAGGAGACACGATGAAAAAGAAGCTGATCACGGTCGCCATTGTGGCGATGGCAGCAGTCACGAGCGGATATGCTCTCTATCGACGCGCGCACTCGAGCGACGCGCCCGCGTATCGCACCGCCGCCGTGCAGCGCGGAAACATCGAGTCCACCGTCGCCGCCACCGGCACGCTCGGCGCCGTGACCACGGTGCAGGTCGGCACGCAGGTGTCCGGTCAGATCTCGGCCATCTACGTCGACTACAACTCGAAGGTGAAGAAGGGACAGCTGATCGCGCGCATCGACCCGACGCTGCAACAGCAGGCGGTAGAGGACGCGCAGGCCGGTGTGGCGCGCGCGCAGGCGACGCTGAGCCAGACCAAGCTCGAGTACGATCGCAACAAGCTCCTGCACGACCAGAAGATCGTGACCGATCCCGAGTTCAACACGGCGCAGCTCAACTATCAGCTCGCGAAGGCGAACGCGACTTCGGCGCAGATCGCGCTCGACAAGGCGCGCCAGAATCTGTCGTACACGTCGATCTACGCGCCGATCGACGGGATAGTGGTAGAGCGTGACATGGATGTTGGCCAAACCGTCGCGGCGAGCCTCTCGGCGCCCCAGCTCTTCGTGATCGCGAAGGATCTCTCGCAGATGCAGATCCTCGCGACCGTCGACGAGAGCGACATCGGGCAGATCAAGGATGATCAGTCCGTGAGCTTCAGCGTGCAGGCGTATCCGGGGCAGACGTTTACGGGCGCGGTTCGCCAGGTTCGCATCAACTCGACGACCGTGAACAACGTCGTGAACTACACGGCGGTAGTCGCTGTCGGGAACCCCGATGGCAAGTTGCTCCCCGGCATGACGGCGACGGTGAAGCTCCTCACCGGTTCCGCGAGCGATGCGCTGTCGGTGCCGAATGCGGCGCTGCGCTTCAAGCCCGCGCTCGCCGCGGGCGATAGCACGAGCGCGAAGAAGCGCACGCGCTCGGCGGTGCGCAACGTCGCGGCCGGCACGACGCCCGATTCGACTCGCGCCGTACGCGACTCGACGATGTCGACGCTCTGGTATCTCGACAGCACCAACGCGCTCGAGCCGGTGCGCGTGCACGCGGGGCTGAGCGACGGCACGCGGACGCAGGTGACTGGCAACGGCCTCAAGGAAGGGATGCAGATAATAGTAGGCGCGAACACCGGCACCGCCGCATCGACACCCGCGACGACGAATCCGCTTCAGCAGCAGAGCACAAATCGCCGCGGTAGCGGCGGACCTCCAGGTTCCTTCTAACCGCCAACGGGAAAACTCACATGTCTACACCAGTGATTCAGATCGGCGGCGTGGAGAAGGTCTACCACATGGGCGAGACGGACGTGTTCGCGCTCAGGGGCGTCGACCTCACCGTCAGTGCGGGCGAGCTGCTCGCGGTGATGGGTTCCTCCGGCTCGGGGAAGTCGACGCTCATGAACATCCTCGGCTGCCTCGATGTCCCGACCGCGGGAAGCTACGTGCTCGACGGCATTCGCGTGGACGGGATGAGCCGCAACGATCTCGCCGATCTGCGAAACAAGAAGCTCGGCTTCGTCTTCCAGGGATTCAATCTGCTCGCGCGCACGAGTGCGGTGGAGAACGTCGAGCTGCCGCTGCTCTACGATCGCACGGGACGGTGGATGGATACCCGCGCGATGGCGGTCGAGGCACTGCAGCGCGTTGGGCTCGGCGAGCGGCTGGACCATCAGCCGAGCGAGCTGTCGGGCGGGCAACAGCAACGCGTGGCGATCGCGCGAGCGCTCGTGACGCAGCCAACGCTCCTCCTCGCGGATGAGCCGACGGGAAATCTGGACAGCAGAACGTCGGTGGAAGTGATGGCGCTCTTTCAGGCGCTGAACGAGCAGGGAATTACGGTGATCATCGTGACGCACGAGCCCGACATCGCGCAGTACGCGCACCGGGTGATCGACGTGCGCGATGGCAGGATCATGAAGGATCACGTCGTCGCGGCACCGCGCCGCGCGGCCGAAGATCTGATTGCGATGGACGCCGAGGCGGCTGCGATTGCCGCGGGCGAAACGAGGGAGGCAGCATGAAGACCAAGTCGCTTCTCACGATGGCCACGGGAAGCATCCTCAAGAACAAGATGCGCACGATGCTCACGATGCTCGGCATCGTGATCGGCGTGGGTGCGGTGATCGTGATGGTCGCCGTGGGAAATGGAGCGCAGAAGCAGATCGAGGCGCAGATCAAGAATCTCGGCACCAATCTGATCGTCGTCACGCCGGGAAGCACGGCGGCGGGCGGCGCGAGCCAGGGCGCGCAGACGTTCAACCGCCTCACCGTTGCGGACGCGGACAAGATCAAGAGCGATGCGACGCTGCTCTCGGCCGTCTCGCCCGTGATCGTGACGCGCACGCAGGTGATCACGGGGAAGGGGAACTGGCGGACGGAGATCAATGGAGTGGCCACCGACTATCTCACGATTCGCGACTGGAACGTGACGAGCGGCGATCTCTTCACCGACGACGACGTGCGCACCAAGCGCAAGGTCGCCGTGCTCGGCGCGACGATCGTGAAGAATCTCTTCCCGGACAGCGATCCCGTGGGCAGTCAGATCCAGCTCGGCCACGTGCCGTTCATGGTGGTGGGCGTGCTCGCGCCGAAGGGGCAGACGTCGAGCGGCGTGGACCAGGACGACATCGTGCTCGTGCCGTACACCACGGCGCAGGCTCGCCTGAGCGGCTTCTCCTTTCTCGGCCAGATCCTCGCGAGCGCGAGCTCGCCCAAGGACATGATCGCGGCGCAGGAGGAGATCCGCGGGATCATGCGCGACTCGCACGGCCTGCTGGGCGGCGGTGCGGACGATTTCACGGTGCGCGATCAGACGGCGATCGCGCAGGCGGCGACGAGCACCACGAGCGTGATGACCGGGCTGCTGGCGGCGATCGCGTCGATCTCGCTGATCGTGGGCGGCATCGGAATCATGAACATCATGCTCGTGTCGGTGACGGAGCGCACGCGCGAGATCGGCATCAGGATGGCGGTTGGTGCGCGCGGCTCGGATGTGTTGACGCAGTTTCTCGTCGAGAGCGTCGTCATGAGCCTCCTCGGCGGCGTGGTCGGCCTCGCGCTTGGCTTTGGCGGCGCGGCGATTCTCGGGCACGTGATGGGATGGAGCACGGCGACGCCGTTGATCGCGGTCTTCGTTGCGGTCGGCTTCTCGGCGGCGGTGGGTGTGTTCTTCGGCTACTACCCGGCGCGAAAGGCGGCAGCGCTCGATCCGATTCAGGCGTTGCGCTACGAGTAACGCAGGGTTGGCGGACGGAAGGGATGCAAGGCAGTCACACAATCAACATGGACGGATGCTCACATGCGCGTACTCAACGGCAAGCTAGCGGCGCTGACTTTCGCCCTGATGATCGTGTTCGGGGGAGGGCAGCAGCTGTTGGCGGAGGGCGTCGCGGCCGATACCACGAGCGCCGGCACGCCGATCACGTTCGAGGACGCCGTGCAGATCGCGCTCAAGCAGAACATCACGCTGGCACAGGCACAGAATGCGGTCGCGAGCGAGGCGGCGAGCGTGCGCGGAGCGAAGCTGAGCTTCCTCCCGAATCTGCAGCTGAGCACGAGCAGCTCGCAGACGTACGGCCGCAACTTCAGCGAGACCACCGGCGACGTTTTGAGCAGGAACAATCAGTCGCTGAACGCCGGCATCTCATCGAGCGTGACGCTGTTCAACGGCATGCAAAACATCGCCACGCTGCACGAGGCCGAGAAGAATCAGGATGCGAGCGAGCTCGACCTGACGCGGGCAAAGCAGACGACCGTGTTCACGGTCGCTTCGAACTACCTGTCGATCATTACCGCGCAGGAGCAGCTCAAGGTGCAGCAGGAGAACCTCGCCTCGCTGCGGGCGCAGGAGGACGAGATCAAGAAGATGGTCGACGCGGGCGCGCGGGCGATCTCGGATCTGTACTCGCAGCAGGCGAGCACCGCGGCGGCGAAGCTCGCGGTGGTGAACGCGCAGCACGACCTCGAGCTCGGCAAGGTCGACCTGATTCAGACGCTGCGCCTTGATCCCAAGGTGACGTACGACTTCATCGCGCCCACGGTGAACGACACTGCGATCACGACATACGATCTCGACAGCCTCACCGCGCGCGCCTATGCACAGCGCGCAGACCTCTCGGCGGAAGCCGCGCGCGTCGATGCGAGTGCGCAGGGGGTGAAGGTCGCGAATGCAGGATGGTGGCCCACGATTTCGCTGACCGCCGGCTACAACTCGGCGTATACCTCGGCGACACAGCTGTCGTTGCTGGATCAGTTCAATCAGCAGCGCGGCGGCAGCATCGCGATCGGCGTCTCGATTCCGATCTTCGATCGCGGCCAGACGAGCGTCGACGCGCAGAAAGCGAAGATCCAGGAGGACAACGCGAAGCTCGCGCTCGATGCGCAGAAGCAGGAGGTGGCGCTCGAGGTGAAGCGCGCATACCTGAACTACCAGTCCGCGGGTGAGCAACTCGCGGCCGCGCAGGCGCAACAGAGCGCGAGCGATCTCGCGGTGACGACATCGCAACAGCGCTATCAGGCGGGCGCGGGCACGCTCGTCGAGCTCACGCAGGCGCGCGCGGCGCAGGTGCAGGCGGCGAGTGCGGCGGTGAGCGCGCGATATGGGCTCGTGTTCCAGCAGGCGCTCATGTCGTACTACACGGGCGAGCTCGACCCCGCGCACGTGGTGCTCAACGGATAGTCGAGCTCAACTCAGGTGGACGGCGCGCGGCGAAGCTCCGCGCGCCGGCTCGCCATCTGAAGGCCGGTGAAGCAGACCGCGAGCCAGAGCACGCCAAGCGTGTAGCCGGCGATCACGTCGCTGAGGTAGTGCACCGCGAGGTAGATGCGGCTGTAGCCCACCAGCGCGACCATGACCACCGCTCCCGCCCAGATCGCGACCTCCGCTGCCGTGCTCTTCACCGGCACGACCCGAATGATCGTGTACGCGAGCATCGCAAAGCCGATGAGCGAGCCCATCGAGTGCCCCGACGGGAAGCTCCAGCTGTTGAAGTGCAGAAAGCGCATCGCGTACTCGGGGCGCGGGCGGCGAATGACCTCCTTCATCACACCGTCGAGTATCGTGCCTCCGATGTACGAGAGCACCCACGCGACGATCAACGTGCGCTGCTTGATGCGCCACAGGTAGAGCACCGCCGCGCCGAACAGCACCGCCATCGCGGGCGGTGAGCCGATCAGGCTAATTATCACGTTGATGCGATAGCCGAGCGGCGTGCCGTTGATGTGGAACCAGTCGGCGAGCGCCTGGTCGCGCCGGACGAGCACATCGTGTTCGCGCACGGAGTCGATCAGCACCGCGAACAGCCACGCCGTGAGCAAGCAGACGACGAGGCCGATGACGATGTGAATGGTCAGGAACGCGCGCGGATCGAGGCGCGCGAGCAGGCGGCGCCGGCGCGACGGAGCGTGCTTCACGAGCGGCGTCACGCTCGCGCCACGCTAGAAGCCGGCCGTGTCGGCGGGCGTCGAAAGCCCGCGACGAAAGAGTCCCGCAACGCCGTGCGCGATTCGCGTCGGATTCGCACCGCCGAGATTCATCAGCACGACGACGGTGACGCGGTCGTCGACGTATCGCGCGATGTGTGTCTCGAAACCCTGCCACGATCCGGAGTGCTCGATCACGCGATGGCCGTTGACGCTATCGATGCCCCACCCAAATCCATAGTGGTGCTTGTTCGGCGTCCCGTCCTTGAGCTTTACCACCGTCCACAGCTGATCGACGCTCGACTTGTGCAGCAGCTTCTCGCCATAAAGCGCCGCGTCCCACTTTGCGAGATCGAGCACGTTGAAGTAGAGTGCGCCGTCTGCGGTGGTGTTCCACAACGGCGCTACCCAATCCTGATTCTTCAGTTTCCCATCCACGAGCTGATAGCCCGCGGCACGATTCGGCACGATGTCGGCCTCGCTGATGATTCGCGTGCTCGTCATGCCGAGCGGCCTGAAGATGCGCTCCTGCAGAAAGTCGCCGTAAAACTTCCCCGTCACGTTGCGAATCACCGCGCCAAGAAGCAGGTAGTTCGTGTTGCGATATTCCCACCCTTCGCCTGGCGCGAACTCGATGGGGAGCGTCTCGATGACCTTCACGAACTGCTCCTCCGTGTAGTCCGCGCGATAGCTGAGTGGCCCGCCGGGGCCTGTCAGCGAATCGGACGCGTACTCGGAGAGCCCCGAGGTGTGGCTCAGCAGCTCGCGAATCGTGATTCCGCGCCAGGTTGGCGGCGCATCCGGAAAATACTTCGGCAGACTATCATCGAGCCCGATCTTCCCTTCCTCTACCAGCATCATGATCGCGGCGGACGTGAACTGCTTGCCGACGGAGCCCGATTGAAAGATCGTCGCGGCTTTCACGGGCACATCGAGCTCGACGTTCGAGAGCCCATAGCCCTGCGCGCGTACGATCCTCCCGTTCACGTAGATGCCGAGCGCGAGTCCGGGGATGTGCTGGCGTGCCATCTCGTGCGCGATGTACTTGTCTATCGCGTCGGGCGCGTCGGGCGCCGTCGTACGCGTGACTCCCGGCGGAGTGGCAAACAGGAGTGCGACCATCGCGGCGGATGAAGCTCTCAACTCGCAACCTCCTTCGCCCGGCGTGCGAAAAACTGGCGCTCCATCGGATTGCGCGCGCGCGCCCGCGCCGTGAGAAAGTGGTCGCGCGCGATATCGCAGTGGCCGAGTCGATGCTCGAGCTCACCGAGCGCTCCGAAGTAGAACGGGTACTCCGCGAGTCGATCGACATCCGCAATCGCAAAGATCTCGGCGAGGCCACGCTCCGCGCCATCGCGCTGCGCAACGGCGATCGCGCGATTGAGCGCGACGACCGGTGATGGCCGAATCGTCATCAGTGTATCGTACAGGGAGACGATCATCGGCCAGTCGGTGTCCTCCAGGGCACGCGCGCGCGAGTGCAGCGACGCGATCCCCGCTTCGATGTGAAACTCCGTGATCATCGTACCGGTGGCCGAATGATCGAGCAACCGCTCGCCCTTCGCAATGAGCTCCGCGTCCCAGAGCGCACGATCCTGCTCGTAGAGCGAGCTCAGATTTCCACGAGCATCCACGCGCGCCGGGAGCCGAGCGGCGTTGAGGCACATGAGCGCGATCAACGCGTGCGTGGCCGGCGTCGCCGTCTGTGGACTTGCGAGCAGCAGCTCGGCGAGCCGCATCGCCTCGACGCACAGCTCCCCGCGCACCGCCGTCGCCGCGTGCGCGCCGTGATAGCCCTCGCTGAACAGCAGGTAGAGCGCCCGCTGCACGGCGGAGAGTCGAGCCGGCAGGTCGCGCTCGTCGGAGAGATCGAAGAGTCGCATCGAGCTCGCGAGCACCTTCTTCCCGCGCGCTATCCGCTTCTCCATTGCCGGCTGCTTCGTGAGAAAGGCCGCCGCCACTTCGCTCACGCCGAAGCCGCACAGGATGTTCAACATGAGCGCAACCTGCGCGACCTCCGGAAGCTGAGGATGGCAGCAGGAGAACATCATGCGCAGCTGGTCGTCGCGGATCGCCGACTCACCGAACGCCTCGGCAACCGTCGGCGCGAGCGTCCACTCGCTCTCGAGCTGACGGCCTAGCTCGGGCGCGTACGTTCTCGCCGTGCGCTCACGGCGCAAGATGTCGAGCGCGCGATTCTTCGCCGTCGCCATCAACCACGCAGATGGATTCTCCGGAACTCCGCGCAGCTTCCACACCTCGAGCGCCCGGCAGAATGCATCTTGCACCACATCCTCGGCGAGCGCGAGGTTGTGAACTCCGAACAGGCGCGTGAGCGCGGCGACCATCCGTCCCGCTTCCCGCCGGAAGAGATGGTCGCCTGGCTCCGCCACTACATGCTCATCTGCATGATCGGACGAACCTCGACGAAGCCGCCGTTATCGAAGATCGGGCATCCCGCGGCGAGCTTCGCCGCTTCGCCGATGTCCTTCGCCTGCACGAGCGTGTATCCGCCGATGATGTCCTTTGCCTCGGCGTACGGGCCGTCGGTGATGGCGGTCTTCTTCTTCACGACCTTTCCCGTGGCCTCGAGCGGATTCCCCTGATCCTTGATGTGTCCCTTCGCGCCGAGATCCTGGAGCCATGCGCCCCACTTCTGCATCGACTGCTGCATTTGCTCGGGCGTACCGGACGAATCGCCGCCGCGATACAGGTAGAGAAAGTCACTCATGATGATCCTCCATTTGGGTTGGTGATACGAATCATCGACGTTCGACCCAGACGCTGCCGGACATTTTTCTTTTCACGACTTTGTGGGCGCCACCGCGACTTCCCTGACGAGCTGATACATGTACTCCACGCCCTCGTAGAACGACTTGACCAGGATGCGTTCGTCGCGGCCGTGCGCGCGCACGTCGTCGACATCGAGGGGAATGCCGCTGAGGCCGTAGGTGGGGATGCCTGCTTCACGTAGTCTGGCGCCGTCGGTGGCGCCCGTCTCCATCTGCGGGATGACGGGGACGCCTGGCCACAGCCGCTGCGTCACCTTCTCGACGGGGGTCATCACGATCGGAAGCAGCGGCGACGCGATTCCGGGCTTTCCGGAATCGATTGGCGTCACCTTCACCGAATCGTCGGCGACGACGCGCACGAGCACTGCGCGCACCTCGGCCGGCGTCTCCCCCGGAAGGATGCGGCAGTTCACGAGCGCGCGCGCGAACTGCGGCAGCGCGTTGGGCGCGTGGCCGCCTTCGAGCATCGTCGGCACGCAGGTCGTGCGCAGTTGCGCGTTGTAGAACGGCGACACGGACAGGCGCGCGGCGGCGGATGAGTCGCGCTCGTTCTTCGCGATCGCGCTCATGTCGGCGGCGGTCTGCCCGCTCGACAGTCCGGCCGAGCGCGCGAAGTACGCGCGCGTCGTCTCGTTGAGGTGCACGGGAAAGTGAAAGCGCGCCACGCGGGCTATTGCATCGGCCAACCGCGCGATCGCGTTGTCGGGGGTGGGCATCGAGCTGTGCCCGCCCTTGTTGGTGGACGTGAGGTAGAACGACTGATAGAGCTTCTCGCTCGCCTGCACGGCGCGCACGATCTTCTTGCCATCCTTGATGAGTGGATCGCCGCCGTCGGGATTGATGCACCATTCGGCGTCGATGAGATCGCGATGATTGTCGATCAGCCACGAGATGCCATTGTAGCCGCCGCCGCCTTCCTCGCCTGCCGTGAGCGCCATGATCAGCGTGCGCTCGGGAACTACGTGCTCACGCTTGAGGCGCAGCAGCGCTTCGGCGAGCGTCGTTGCGCCGCCCTTAATGTCGCTGGTGCCGCGTCCGTAGAAGAAGCCGTCCTTCTCCGTGAGCTTGTAGGGATCGATCGACCAGTCGGAGCGTAGCGCCTCGACGACATCGAGGTGCGCGATGAGGAGGATCGGCTTCAGCGTCTTCGAGGATCCCTGCATGCGCACGACGACATTCGAATCCTTGTCGCCGGCGGGGCCGAGTACGTGGACATCGGCGGCGGAGAATCCGGCGTCGAGAAAGCGCTGCGCAATGGCGTGCGCGGCGGGCGCCGTGCTCCCCTCCTTATATGACGTCTTGATCTCGATCAGCTGCTGAAAGATCGCGCGCGCCTCGGCCTGGTCGGGCGTGAGCGTCGTCTGCGCGCGAGCGGAGATCGAAGCGAGGAGGGCGAGCGCGAGGAGGAGCGGGTGGCGGGGCATCGGCACGGGCTGGCGGGGGATTGGCGAGTGTGGAAATTGAATCTCGCCTGGCGCGCGTCGCGGCGTCAGGTCTGCGTCCGAGAGCACCTATTGACCGGCGATTCCGCCAATCCTAGTATGCAGTCCGCTCGAGTCCGTTACGCGAGCGCTGCAGCGAAGCGCTGAATCGGCTGACCATCGATCGCACCAACATGAGTCTTACCATGCCCTCAACCGACCCACGCGTCGACGCCTACATCGCCAAGTCAGCCGACTTCTCGAAGCCGATCCTCACGCGCGTGCGCGAGATGGTGCACGCCGCGTGTCCCGACGTGCAGGAAACCATCAAGTGGGGCTCGCCCTTTTTCGACTACAAAGGGCAAATGATGTGCGCCATCGCCGCGTTCAAGCAGCACTGCGCACTCATCTTCTGGAAGGCTTCGCTCATCGATGGACTTCCGCCAAACGGAGACAAGTCGCGTGGGAGCTTCGGGCGCATCACGTCGATGAAGGAGTTGCCGACGAAGACTCAGTTCAACGGCTTCATCAAGGCAGCGATGAAGCTCAACGACGCGGGCATCACAGTGAAGCGTCCCAAGGCCGGATCGAAGCCCGAGGCCAAAGTGCCGAAGGAGCTCGCCGCCGCGCTCGCGAAGAGCAAGAAGGCGACGGCAACATTCGAGAAATTTCCACCCGGGCAGAAGCGCGAGTACTGCGACTGGGTGAGCGAAGCGAAGCGCGAAGACACACGAGCGAAGCGAGTGGCTCAGGCGATCGAGTGGATCGCCGAAGGGAAGACACGAAACTGGAAGTACGAGCGGGCGTAAGCTACGCGCCCGTCCGAGCTCCGTGTCGCGCGATGATCACGCTCTTGATTCCACCCCGAACGTTGAAGTCGCCGATCACCTCCATCCACCGCGGCTGCACCGCGGCCGCGAGATCGTCGAGAATCCGGTTCACCGCGCGCTCGTAGAAAATGCCGTCGTTGCGGAAGCTCCACAGGTAGAGCTTGAGCGACTTGAGCTCCACGCACTCCACATCCGGCACGTACGCAATCCGAATCACACCGAAGTCCGGCGCGCCACCCTTCAGCAGCGCGAGCTCCGCCGCGTCACTCTCGATGCCGCCGAGTGGACACATCGATGTGAACTCGTTGCAATCGAGGCGGATCTCGTAGTCGCGTCCCGGATACGGATTCGGAAACGTCTCGAGCAGCTCGGCAGCCGGCATTATCGTTTGCACTCCGCTTGGAAGATCATCGGCCTCGCGGCCCCCTGTACACGCATCCCGACGTCGTCGTCTCGCGGACGACGACCTTCGACAGTCCACGCAGCGCGCCCGACACGCGATCCCAGATCCAGATCGCGAGATTCTCACTCGTCGGATTCGACAGCCCCTCGATGTCGTTGAGCAGTCGATGATCGAGCTGATCGCGCAGCGGACGAAACGCCTCCGCGATGTCCGCGAAGTCGATCACCCAGCCGCTCCGTCCGCCGACGAAGCCACTCACCCACAGCTCGATCACGAACGAGTGCCCGTGCACCCGCGCGCACTGGTGATCCTCCGGCACGTTCGGCAGCTGATGCGCCGCCTCGATGCTGAAGCTCTTGAACACCTCCATCTCCGCACCGCGTTCCTCGTTCAGGCCACCGCGCGTTCCCTCCAATCCACTATCGATCACGGGATCCCCAGCAGCTTGTGCGTCTGGATGCTCAGCCGCCACTGCGGATGAGACAGACAATAGGTGAGCGCGAGCTCCGTATTGCGCTCGCGATCGGGGCCGTCCATCGGCTGCAGAAAGAATTGCTCGAAGTCGAGCTCCGCGAACTGCTCCGGCTCGCCGCCGATTTGCGGATACACGAGCTTGAGCTCATTGCCGCTCGTCAGCACGAGCAGTGCGCCAACCTTCGGGCTCACGCAAATCCAGTCGATACCGGCGGGCGGCGCTTGCGTGCCATTCGTTTCCACCGCGATCTCGAAGCCCTGCGCGTGCAGCGCGGTCACGATTTCGTCGTCCATCTGCAGTAGCGGCTCGCCGCCCGTGCACACCACGAGCTTCCGCGCGCGCGCCGAGACGTTCGCCGGCCACTTCTCCGCCACCGCGCGCGCGAGCAGCTCGGCCGTGGCGAACTTCCCGCCACCCGGTCCATCGACACCCACGAAGTCCGTGTCGCAGAACTGGCAGGTTGCGTGCGCGCGATCTGCCTCGTGTCCCGTCCACAGGTTGCACCCCGCGAAGCGACAGAACACGGCTGGCCTTCCGGTGTTCGCGCCCTCGCCCTGCAGCGTGAAGAAGATCTCCTTCACCGCGTACGTCATGTCGCCGCCCGCGCGCAGTAGCGCACCGGATCCGTCAATCCCGCCTCGAGGAAGCCACGAAGTCGCAGCTGGCACGAATCGCAGAGCCCGCAGGACGCGCCGCCCACATCCGGATCGTAGCACGAGAGTGTCGCCGAATAATCGACGCCGAGCTTCGTGCCGCGCGTGATGATCTCGCCCTTCGTCTGATGCATGAGCGGCGTGTGGATCGTGAGATGACGTCCCTCGACACCAGCCTTGGTCGCGAGATTCGCCATCTGCTC
This sequence comes from Gemmatimonadota bacterium, assembly GCA_003142495.1. GTDB lineage: Bacteria > Gemmatimonadota > Gemmatimonadetes > Gemmatimonadales > Gemmatimonadaceae > FEN-1250. The sequence goes on from PLMM01000129.1 coordinate 30,688, forward strand.
GAACGCCTCGATGTACTCGGGGCGGCAGTCGGGGTATCCGCTGTAGTCGAGCGCATTCACGCCCAGGTAGATGTTGTCCGCCATGCTCACCTCGGCCAGCGCCACCGCGTACGACAGAAATATCGTGTTGCGCGCGGGGACATAGGTGATCGGGATGCCGTGCGAGATCTCGTTCGGGGAGCGGCCCTTCGGCACGGCGATCTCACTCGTCAGCGCGGATGCGCCGAAGACGCGAAGGTCGATATCGACGATGACGTGTCGAAGCACGCCGGCACTGCGCGCCATTGTCTGCGCGGCGATGATCTCGACAACGTGGCGCTGCCCGTAGCGAAAGCTGAGGGCTATTACCTCGAAGCCCTCGCTGCGCGCGATCGCGAGCACGGTCGCCGAATCGAGACCGCCGCTCAGAAGTACGACGGCGGTTCGCGTCATGTACTTTCGCTCACCTCGCGCTGCGGTAAGCGCGCGCGAATCTCATTGGACGACCGCGCTATCTGGTGCGGTCACCCTTTTTGCCACGCGACGCGCGAACACTTCGGCCCCTTTCGGCACCATGTCCGCCGCGATCCCCTTGAGCTCGTACGAATCGTCGAGCACGAGCTTCCCACTCGCGACGTTTATCAGCTCGCCACTGAAGATCCAGATCAAGTCGCTCGTCTTGCTGATCTTCCCCATCACTACCCAGTCGGCGCCGAGCTCCTTGCCCACGTCGCGCGCACACGCGACGACGACATTGCAGGGAACGTCCTGCACGAGCGCCGTCGCCTTCGGCCCGGACGCGGTTTTTGCGACGGTCAGCGAATCGACGAAGGTGATGTTCGGCTTGCCGGTGAGTCCCGCGCGCATGACGCTGGTGGCCGTCATGGCCATGGCGGAGTCGTTCGGCAGCAAGTCGTTGGCGCGCTTTCCGTAGAACGCGAGATCGAGCATCACGACTTTCACTTGCGCTTTCGTGGACGTGCTGCCGGATTGGGCTCCGACACCAGGCACGGCGATCGTCAGCGCGGCGGCTCCCACTGCGAGCCAGCGCGAGGTCGAAAGTGCAATGCTTTTTGGCATGTCGAAAGCTACCCACGACCGGAGACCGGTTCCAGCCGATTCGAGAGTTCGCGGCGAGTGGTCGAAAGGTTAGAAAAGCAGCGTCGAGGCGTGCGCGTGGGGGGCGATGACGATGGCGTCGAAGGATAGAAATGCTCGCTTCAACGGCGCCGGGAGGGCGGGAAGCTTGCCATCGTGCGCCATCGCCCGGACCGGCCTCAGATCGATGAACGTCCAGCTGTCGTCATTCCCGGCTGCAGAAGCAACGAACATTCGCATGTCCAGCGATACCAGCTGCGAGTCGGCGCCGGCAATGTCGTAAGCCTTTGCCTTGTCGGACTCGGAACTGCCAAAGGGGCGATACTCGTTCGTGGTGCCCTTGCCGGCCAGCAACATCATGTTGAACGAATGCGAACCGCTCGCGAGCGCAAACTCCGGAACGAACGTGCCGAGCTCGTAGGTATCCGTGAGGCTGGGCCCGCGGATCATGTGATTGCCGCCGAACTTGAACACGATCCTCGGCGCCCGCTCTCCGCGCGCAACTGCGGCGCGATACCACTCGACGAAGTGCCGTCGCATCAGCTCCGAGCGCTGCAAATTCGACGCGTAGTTTTCTCCGCGCGTGTACTTCTGATAAATCTCACGTGACACGGTGAGCTCGTGAAGAATCGCCGCAGCCTCGCTTCCCTCGCCCGCGTGGTAGTCGCGAACGAACTGCGCCACGTTCGCATCCGTTGACGAGAAGATCCACAACAGCATCGGATTTCCTTGAGACATCGTGCGCTCATCTAGCGCTTTGGACTCCGTCGCATAGCGTCGCGCCAGCGCCCTGGACGCTGGGGTCGGGCCGATCTGTTCGAGGCGCTCGAAGTCGTCCGTCGGCGCAAAGATGAATTCCTGGTCGAGCCCCCACAGCACATCTGTCGTCTGGCGCACCGAGTGAACTACCGCCTGTAGCATCGCCGATTCTTCGCGCCAATTGAAAAATGGAATGCTGAAGGATGTGTGTGCTCGCAGGAAACCCTCCACACGCCGTTGGGGCGCTGTGTCCCGCATCATTCCTTCGAGGCTGCGGGCGCCGATGGGACCGACCTCGATCGCGAGATGTCGATACCCAGCAGGACGCGCCGCATTGAAGAGCGCACCGACAAACGCGGGGGCTTCTTGCATCCCATGATCCTCGCCAACCATTAGGAACTGGTTCTCGCGGGCGATGCGCGTCAGGGAATCCGCGCCTGCGCCGTGCAACTCGCCGTTGGAGACAGTGAAGGAGGTGGAGTGCGCCCGAAGCGCGGCGATCACACGATCGTTCGCTGCGGTGGGCGCGGCCGAGTCGGCGGGTTGCTGTGCCGGCGTGGCGTGAGCGGTTGACGCGAGAAGGGCGGCTGTCGCCACCGTCGTAACAACTGGTCTCATGTGTGCGTAGTACGATACGTAAGACCGGAACATTCGTGATTCACCTGGATGCGCGGTGTCGGCAAGCTTGCTGCATTGCGTCGAAGCACAACCCCGGAGGATACAATGGCGTCAGAAGAGTACAAGATCGAGGGCAAGGACCTGCTCTCGCGCGTGAAGGAGATCGTGCACGAGGGGAACGTGCGCCGGATCATCATCAAGAACGAGGCGGGGCACTCGCTGCTCGAGATTCCGCTGAGCATCGGCGTGGTGGGAGTGGTCCTTCTGCCGGTGTGGGTCGCAATCGGTGCGATCGCGGCGCTCACCGCACACTACACGCTGGTGGTGGAGAAAGACACTCCGCCGGCGTGACCGGCGGAACGTCTCGCGGCGCGGCTGTTAGCGCCGCCGTCCGCCAAAGACGATCGACGCCCAGCGCAGCAGTTCGAGATAGAGCCACGCGAGGGTGACGAGCATGCCGAACGCCGCGTACCACTCCATCTGCTGTGGCGCGGAGCCGGCGTTGCGCTCGATCATGTCGAAGTTGAGCAGAAGATTCATCGCCGCGACGATCACGACCGCGGAGCTGAAGAGCAGCCCCGCCCATCCGAAGCCGAAGACGCCCGGCATCGGAACGTGGAAGAAGCCGAGCACGATGGTGATCACATAGAAGAACATGATCCCGACCGTCGCGCCGATGATCACGCTGCGCAACTTGTCGGTGACTTTAATAATGCGCGTGGCGTAGAGCGCGAGCATCGCGAGTGCGACGCCGAACGTCAGCGCCACCGCGGTGACGGGAATGCCCTTGAAGCGCGAGTCGTAGATGTACGAGATGCCGCCGAGCGCGATCCCCTCGAGCACCGCATACAGCGGCGCGGTGATCGGGGCGAGATTTGGTTTGAACGACGTGAGAAAGGCGACGACCAGCGCCGCGATCGCTCCGCCGAAGATGATTGCGCTGAGGTCGCGATTCGGAACCTGCAGAATCTCGTACCATGTGTACCCGGCGCTCGCGGCGGCCAGGAGTACCAGGGCGAACGACTTCCACGCGGAGCCCGCGATCGTCATGACGCCGGTGCCGCCTTCCGCACGCGCGCGAGCGATCGCCTTATCTGAAAATGCCGGATTCGAGAATGCCATGTGTGTCGCTATGGATAGTTTGAGAGACGTACTGGTGCTACACTCGATGATACCCCGCACAACGCGGGATGGCACCGGCACGAAACTTCGCTGGATGGCCCCCTCTGCGTAAGATCCCGGAGCATGAGATGACCATGTCCTTCGCGTCCGCTCGGCTGGCCCTCGCTGCAGCCACGCTACTCGTGCTCGCGCCCGGCCCCCCGATCTACCCCGGCGCCAAGCGCGACACGCCACAGGCGCTCATCGAGAAGAGCACTGGAGTGGAGGCGTCCGCAACCTATGTCACCGCCGATCCATTCGAACGGGTCGACTCGTTCTACCGGGCGCACGGCGCCGAAGATACGGGCGCGCGGCGCGTGTCCTCGAGCAGCAAGCGCGCGCTCTACTACTTCGCGGACTCGAAGAGCGACGTCCTGATTCTCTGGCCGGCGAGCGGGTCGAGCGATCAGACGTCGATTGTGATCTCGAAGGAGTGAGCACGGATTCGACTACGTGCTCCGATTTTCCGACAATTCCCGCAACAAGATACGACGACCCCCCCCCGAATATCTTTTTCTCATGTCGACACGCACTCTCCTTCGCGACGCCGCCAACCGCGCCGCCACCTATCTCGAAGGCATCGATTCGCGAGGCGTCGCGCCGACGCCCGACGCCATTTCCGCGCTCGCCCGCTTCGAGCGCGATCTCCCTGAGCATCCCCTCGATCCCTCGGCCATCCTCCGCGAGCTCGACGAGACAGGTTCCCCCGCCACCTCTACTAGCGCGGGCGGACGCTACTTCGGCTTTGTCATCGGCGCCACACTTCCGGCCGCGCTCGCCGCGAACATGCTTGCCACCGCCTGGGATCAGAACGCCGGGCTCGTCGTCATCTCGCCGACCACGGCAAAGCTCGAGACGATCGCGCTCCGCTGGCTCCTCGACGCCCTGCATCTCCCCGCCACCTCGGCCGCCGGATTCGTGACCGGCGCGACGATGGCGAACTTCACCTGCCTCGCGGCCGCTCGCCACGCACTGCTCGAGCGCGCCGGCTGGAACGTCGAAGAGCAGGGGCTCTTCGGCGCGCCGACGCTCACCGTCGTCGTCGGTGACGAAGTGCACGTCACGCTGCTCAAGGCGCTCGCCATGCTCGGACTCGGCCGCGCGCGCGTGACACGCGTGCCCGCCGACGCGCAGGGGCGCATGCGCGCCGATCTGCTGCCGCCGCTTGATAATCGCACGATCCTCTGCCTGCAGGCCGGGAATGTGAACACGGGCGATTGCGATCCGATGGCCGAGCTGATTTCCAGCGCGCGCGCGGCCGGCGCGTGGGTGCACGTCGATGGTGCGTTCGGGCTGTGGGCGGCGGCGGCGCCCAAGCGCGCGGCGCTCGTCGCCGGCGTCGAGAACGCCGACTCGTGGGCGCTCGACGCGCACAAGTGGTTGAACGTACCCTACGACAGCGGCGTCGCGATCTGCCGCGACAGGGATGCGCTGCGTGGTGCGACAGCGGTGAGCGCCGCCTATCTCGTGCAGGGCGCAGAGCGCGAGCCGTGCGAGTACACGCCCGAGCTCTCGCGGCGCGCGCGCGGTGTGGATGTGTGGGCGGCGATGTCGTCGCTCGGGCGCTCCGGGATTGCGGAACTCATCGAGCGCAACTGCCTCCAGGCGTCGCGCTTCGCGGAGGGACTTCGCGCCGCGGGCTACGAGATCTTGAGCGACGTCGTGCTCAACCAGGTGCTCGTGAGCTTCGGCGACGATGAGACGACGAGGCGAGTGATCGCCGCGCTCCAGGCCGATGGCACCTGCTGGTGCGGCGGCACCGTTTGGCACGGCCGCACCGCG